>NZ_JBXSQI010000027.1:0-34384 GCF_057063565.1 Gilliamella sp. X-57
TTACGTGCCCTTGTGGGCACTAAAGCTTTTTTATAATTTCTTCCTGAAGCTGGGATTTTAAGCTCAGTTCGGCAAACATCTGCTTAAGCTTGCGGTTTTCGGCCTCCAGCTCCTTTAAGCGTTTGATGTCTGAAGTTTCCATTCCGCCATATTTTTCCCGCCATTTATAGAAAGTTGAATTACCCATGCCATATTTACGACAGAGCTCCTTGACAGGAATACCGGCTTCAGCTTCTTTTAAAATAGATACAATCTGATGTTCGGTCATTTTTTTCATAATTAAATCCCCTTTACTTTTATCATAGAGAATTTTCTACTTTTTTGCTGTACTATTTTAGGGGATAGTTACATTAGCGATGTGATTTCTTCTGCCATAGTTTCTCCAGATAACAAAAAAACCCGCCAAAGCGGGTTAGGATCTAATAATATTTGATCTAAAATTAACTTATTAATAAATAACGATTTTAAATTTAAAGTGTTTGTCCAGTTATAATAAAGTTATTATTAATCATTACATTAAAAACTTAAACTGCATTTGGTTGATCACTAGTTTTTTCATGATAATTGTTAATTTTTAGAAATTTTTAATCTGATGATAGGCAACACTCTATTCCAATCATCAATAATATTTTTTGGCTGAATGTGTACCGTTTCTCGTTCAATAAAATAACCAATAAAAACCCTCTTAGAGGGTTTGATTATAAGTGCGTAGCTATTTCTCTAGCCACATCTAAAGCGATCTGATCCCACGCATACTCAATAACCGAAGTAACTTTTGCATCTTTTACACCGCTATCATTCTGCTTAGTAGAAAATTCCTTAGTCCACCTATTGCCTGATAATTCAAATGTTACATTTAAATATACACTCGCACTATCAATATTCGTTGCTCCATAAGTGAATTTTGTTTTAGCATTATTAACTATTAATGTTAACTTTCTACCACCAGAATTTAAATCTGCGTACGTGCTAATTGCTTCTTCTATTCTTGATGAAAGACCAATGCCGATTGGAATTCTAGTACGAGTTCCACCACCAACAAACCCTGATGCCCCTTGTATATCAATTCGTGACGTAAAATCATTAGGAATCCATGTAATATCTAAGTTTTGTTTTTGAGTTATATGTATCTCTGATTTTATTTGCTTTAGTGATTGATAAGACAACCTATCACTAAATTGATGATGAACACTGCAACCAGAGAAAATAAAACCTAAACACGTTAATAATAATAATTTTTTCATACTGTTTCCTTATAAATGGCTTTAATATAAAGTCGTTGGTGTTATATCTGTATTTCCATTTTGATCTATAGATAATCTGAACACTTTTCTTTCTCCATCTTTAAAGGAGAATTCACGTTCACGGCGTGGAGGATTAAAGCTACATAATCCACTTCCCTGAAGAGATGAGCCTATTATTATGTTGCCACTTGGCGCATACAGTGAAACACGTTCTTTTACTTCTAATTCAGCGACTTCTTGACCATTAATAAATACATTTATATAGCAACCACTTCCAACTAAACCTTTGTCTCTTATTAATACTAAATTAGCATAATTATCGACTTTGTTCTGATAGCCAAATATTCTCTCCCTCGGTACATCCTTTATTTCATTTAATGAAAGAGGAGTTGTTGAGCAACCAGAAAGAAAAGAAACAATAACGACTAAAATTAATAATTTCTTCATACCATTCTCCTTAGTTTTTTGGTAATAGTATGAAATTTATTAACTAAGAGCAACAAAAAACCGCCCGAAAGCGGTTTATGTCTGCCTATTCGGCGGTGAACACTTGTTGCCATTCACTTGTCGAAGAACTCAATTTCTAAACCGCCTATACGGCGTTAAAGGAACGCGGCACTGACAACCATAGCCATTGGGTTTTCTAAACCGCCTATACGGCGTTAAAGATTTTAACCAACCTGCTGGCGGGGTCGTTGTTTTTCTAAACCGCCTATACGGCGTTAAAGTTGACACAAAAATAAATTATTACGACGGTGATGTTTCTAAACCGCCTATACGGCGTTAAAGTGAATGAATATTCACTGCCACAAAATGGACAGTTTCTAAACCGCCTATACGGCGTTAAAGTAGAAATTAATATTCCATAAATCTCGCTGTATAAAGATAAACAACAATTTCAGTTTTGAAAACCCTTTTTTTTGACCTTTTTTCAACTTATTGATTTTATTTTATTTTAAATTAACGGTAAAAAAAGGGTTCTAAGGGTCTTGAAATCAAAACAAACCTGTTAAAATAAAATCAATATCTTTACTAACCTATTTTTGAGTAGCGCTTAGATTGTTTTTTAATGAAAAAAGTGCTTAAAATAAAAAACACAGGCTACCACCCAAAGGCATACTTTTAATTAATTGATTTTATTTGCTTTTTAAAGATCTTTTATACTCAAAAAATAAACAATGCTTTCCCAAAGTTCTACAATATAGTATCCTACTAGCTATCATTTCAACTCAATCAAAGCCCAGTACGCCGTGCAAACATTCATTTTGACTTTACGTAAAGTCTTTTACAGCAGTAATCTTCTTTTTAGTCTACGAATGTTAATTAGTTTAACCGGTTCGACGTTAGTTCCGTGGTATTTTGGACAAATTTCCCTCGTTATCCCACTTACGCTTGGTGTGGTGGCAGCGGGTTTGACCGAGATCGATACGCGTTTATTAAGTCGCTGTATTAATTTAATCCTTACGTTGATCTGTTTTGCTATTGCGACCTTTTCGGTCGAGTTGCTATTTAATTATCCTGTGTTGTTTATTATTGGTTTAGTATCTTCGACTTTTATCTTTATTATGCTTGGTTCACTTGGGCAACGTTATGGAGTAATTGCCTTTGGCTCGCTTTTGATAGCTGCCTATACCATGCTTGGGCATAATTTATATACCGATAATTATACTTTACCTTGTTTTTTATTGCTCGGTGCACTTTGGTATAATGTTGTTTCGTTAATTGAATCTATCATCCAGCCCATTCGCACAACCCAACAATCGTTATCAAGCTGTTTTATTTATTTAGCACAATATCTTGACGCTAAGGCAGCAATGTTCGACCCAGATGAGTCTGATGGTTTTAAAAAGCAAACTTTGCAGTTAAACAATAGCAATAATCAGTTGATTAGTGCTTTTAATCATACTAAGCGTTCGTTATTTAATCGTTTAAAAAGCTATCGCGGACAAGTTTATATTAGAAAGATGCTTAGCTATTATTTTGTGGCGCAAGATATTCATGAACGCGCCAGTTCAGCGCATGGGAATTATCAAGCACTGAGTGTACATTTTAAGCATAGTGATATTTTATTCCGGTTTGCACGTATCTTAAATTTGCAAGCCAAAGCTTGTGCCCAACTCGCAATGGCCATTAAATTAAATCAGACTTATCAGCATGATCCGCTATTCTCACGTTATTTTTCGTATCTTGAAGAGGCGATTAACCAGTATCATGCTAGTAATACGGCAAATCTGCTAATGATTAAGGCGCTGAAAAGTTTGCATCAAAATTTGCTCTCAATCGATCTATTACTTACCAATATAGATACTGAACAGCATCTGTCAAAAGATCAAGAAGACAATCAGTTAATTGACGAAGAGTTAATCCGTTTTCATGATATTTTTATCAAAATTAAAGGCAATTTGACGATTAAATCGGCTCTGTTTCGTCATGCGATTCGTATGTGTGCGGTGTTTTTTGCAGGTTATATGGTCATTTATTTTTGTGACTTGCCACATGGTTATTGGATTATATTAACCAGCTTATTTGTGTGCCAGCCTAACTATTCCACCACAAAACATCGGTTAAAATTGCGTGTAATAGGCACTATTTTAGGGATCATAGTAGGTATTCCGTTAACGTTTTTATTTCCAAGCGTACCAGAACAGTTAGTGCTAATTATTATTACCGGTTGGCTGTTTTTTCTATTTAAGAATTCGCAATATGCTTATGCCACGGCATTTATTACGTTACTGGTGTTTTTTAGTTTTAGTTTGATTGGTGAAAGTAGCATTGCGGTTGCGATTTCACGCATTATTGCGACGTTGATCGGTTGTTTTATTGCTTGGTTTGCCGTGAGTTTTATTTGGCCTGATTGGCAGTTTAGAAATCTACCTAAACTGATCGATCGTGTTTGTCATGACGATAGCCAATACTTGGCGTTAATTGGTTGTCAGTATATGTCTGGCAAAACCAATGACCCACAATATCGATTAGCAAGACGTGCAGCGCATGATAGTAATGCGGATTTATCCTCTTTAATTAGTTTGATGACTAAAGAGCCGCATATGAATCCAGCAGTTATTGATCAGGGATTTCGTTTATTAACGCTGAATCATACGTTGATTAGTTATCTTTCGACTTTAGGTGCCCACCGTGATAAGTGTATTTCAAAACAGACGCTCGATCTATTTGATGATTTGTCGGTTTATATTATTAATCTGTTAAACGATAAAAAGATAGATAGCAAATACCAATCTATTAAACAGTCCATTGCTGATTATATTGAGACAATTTCGGTGCTTTCGACTGATGATGAGAAAGCCAATAATGATCTGTTAGTGATGCAACAATTGGCCTTGATTTTGGATATTTTGCCCGAGATTGTCATGCTTGCTAGTGAATTGGAAAATTAAATGGTTTAATAAAAAGTTAACCTTTAAGCCACGCTATTAGCATTCCAACAATAACGTCATTATTATTTGATTGATAAAAATGTTATATACCCAAAATATAAATTGAACCGTATTTTGTATAAAATAATCACTTTCTCAAAAACTTAAAAAAAGCTTTGGTCAAAAATTGCAAATAATCTCACTAGAGAAAATAGTTTTTAGTAGATTTAATTATGGTAGGGATATTTGATAGATAGATTTATTCACACTATTGCACCTGATTTTTGCCATTATGATTAAATGAATATATCCAAACTATTTCAATCGATTACTCGCTTGATTATAAACTTCGTTACGCTCTCTTTTTCCTACAGCTACAACAACAATAATTAACACGTTATCTTGAACTTGATAAACCAATCGATATCCTGATGCCCTTAGTTTTAATTTGTAACAATTAGCCATACCTCGTAACTTATTACTTGGTATATGGGGGTTTTCTTTGCATTTTAGTAGTTTTTTTGCAAATTGTTGTTGTATTGTTCGATCAAGTCGCTGCCATTCTTTTTCCGCATCCTTTCTAAACTTGATGGTATATTTCATAAAAAACTTTCCAGATCAACATCAACCAGCGGTTGTTTTTCTCGCTCCTTAACTAATGCGATTAATTCTTGATCATCAATCATATCAAGCATTTTTTCGTAAAGTTCAGCTGGAACACAGTAAAATGTAGGTTGATTTCGGTTTAATATCGCAACGGGTAATCCTTGCCCCGCATTTATTGTTGCCATTGGATTCTTTTTTAATTCACTGATGCTGGCAGTAATATTACTCAAAATAATATTAGTCATACTTATACATTCCTCTTTTATTATGCATGTTGAATATAACACCCTAAAGACCTGTTAACAAGTCTCTTGTTGATAGTGTCGTAGGTTTTAAAGTTTAAAATAATTCTAATTTTGTATTATTTACAGTATTAAACTATTTAACCTTAGGTATCAAACTGATGTGTTAGATTGATAACATTCAAAAACCCCATCAAGCATAAAATAATATCGAACCATATTGAATATTAAACGCTAAAATACACAATATTATTTTCTACCAGAGTTATGTAATAACGATAAGGTATTTTATATCATAAATCACTAAGCCGTATTGGCAATTGATAGTTTGTCTTTTTTAAGAGATAACATAAGTAAACCGCTTGTAAGATATGAGTTATGGCTATTTGTGGCTGACTGAGAATTTTTCTTAAAACGGTACTTAGAGTGTTTAATCCTAAGGTATCGCAATCATATTGAAGCGTGGCTAGTTGTTGTTTTTGCTCTATCAATAATTCAAGTCGTCCAGAACTTGTCACACTCTCAAGTATCGTTAAAAGCGGTTGAATAATTGAGGTTGTAAACGAATCTTTCATATAATGATTTTCACCTAGCTGCTGTTTATGTGCTAAATAAGTATTTGTGATAAATTTTTGTTTAAAGATGGATTTTTTGTTTTTATACCAGAAATCTTCAAAATCAAGGCTTAATGTTTTGATCTCTCCTGTTAGTTGATCTTTGTAAAGCAATGCAAAAGGTTCTAAATCTAAGAAGTTATCATTTTTTACACAGTTAGCAAACACGGTTAAGGGTTGATTGTTAGTTTCTAAAAAACTTGTTAGAACATCAATACGCAATTTTTCATATTCATCCCAAAATATGCATAAAAACAGGCTATTTCCATCATTATCAAGCACTTTCCAAACTAAATTTTGTCTAATTTCGTCTATATAAGGTTTATTTGAGCTGGCTATATGAAGAATTAACATCTCATTAAAAGGAGAATCATCTAAACTATTATCTTGTAAATAGTCGCTCAATATTGACCAATTTTGAAAGCCTGCTTTTGATCTAAACTCATGGTAATTTTCATCACTCCATGCTGTTTCTTGTAAAGTAACAGTCGATCCATGACTCGACAACTCGCCACTATCTGATACACGAGGTTGATGAAGCTTTATTGCTTTTTGCATTAACATATAGGGAGATGTTTGCCATATTGACATACTATTCCAAACCATTAAGCGATTAAAATTGATATCGTTTTTATAGGATCTGGCTAATGTGGTTTCTTGGTATTGTTGTTTTTCATTATCCCAAAAGTAGAAAGTTGCGCCAATCGCCCCTGTTTTACTTTGCCACCAACGCCCACCTAATGGCAAGAGATCAAGTGTTTGTAATTCTGTTTTATATTGGCGTTTTATTCGACCTCGCAATTTGAAAAGTTGCTCACCCTGATGATGTAATAACATTTCGGTATAGGCTTTTACCTGCCCCAAAAAAAGGAGTATATCTTGCTCTTCGACAGTAAAGTGACGTTTGGCAAGTAACTCAATTAATTGGCAAAGATGCCGAAGCATTGCAGCCAAACGAGGTAATCCTTGCGATCTTGCCGACATATTGAGTAATTGTAGCTGTTCAGCTTGGCTATGGCTCACATGAGACAAACCTTGGTTAATAAGTGTATAAATATGCTGTTGAATCTGTTTAATGAGCGTAATTTCATCAGCAGAAAGCTGATCAACCTCGTGCATTATGCTTTGTCGACATTCTATTGGCCACGTCCATATTTTGTTATTTTGTTCAAATAGATAAGCAATAACCGCTAAATGTACTGCCATTTTTTGTTTTGTGGGGAATGCTGAAATCATCCCAGCAAAACCAGTGCCTGCCATATAAATAATGGGAGTATCACTCTCTGGTACAATAATTCGTATTTGTGAATCTTGATATTCAATTGTCACTAAGGGATTTTTTTGCCAGTCACAAACCAATTGGTAAGCAGTAAACATATTGGCTTTGCCGGCTTTTTTTAAGAGTTTGCTGGCATCTAATGACAATAATTCTGTTAACACATTAGCTAAAGGTCTTATTGTTTCAAGCTGTTTTGTACTTATTTTATTATCAGAATTATGCGAATCATTGGATTGATCTAATGGCTTAATTTGATTGTCATCATCGATGTTATTGCTATCTGTAATAGGATCTAACAATGAAGCATTTGATTGTAACCATAAAACAGCCGATATAATGTGCTTACAATGCCCGAGAGCGGGGCAATTGCAACTGGCAGCCTGAATACCTTGAGCTGATAACCTGACTTGCTGACCATCCGCTTCGAATTCTAAATAATCTTTATTATTTTTTTCAACTAATGTAACTTTATTAGCCTCGATATCTTTACGCGCACGGCGAACTAAACCAATATTGGCATAAAGTGCCAATGCCTCTTGATCATAATTTAAATAAATATGTTGCCAACTCATTGCATGACCTCCGCTAACCAAGCAGCAAAATGTTCTGGTGTTAATGCGGCAATTTGCATACCCCGATTAGCTAATTGCTGTGAAATTTGCAGATCATAAACAGGATCAGCATTATCATCTAACGCTGCTAAACCTAACATTTTGACTCGATTACTGTTCATTCTTGAAACGGTTGTATAAAGGTGAATTAATGCCCCGCCTTCACAAAAATCACTAATTAATACCACAATGGTTCGTTGTGGATTTTTAATTTTTTGTTCAGCATAATTAAGTGCTTTGGCAATATCAGTGCCACCACCTAACTGGACAGTCATTAAAACTTCAACAGGATCATGGGCTAAGTGAGACAGATCAACAATTTGAGTATCAAAAACCAATAGATGTAAGTTAACAGAAGGTAATTTAGCCATAATACTGGCACAAACAGCAGAATAGATAATTGAGCTATCCATTGAGGCGCTTTGATCAACACATAAAATAATATCCCATGGTAAGTGCTTATTGGCGCGAGAATTAAAAATCGCATTTTCAATAATCATTTGCTGTTTTTGCTGATCAAAATGTTTTAAATTAGCCTTAATTGTTGCTCGCCAATCGAAATTTTGGTTACAACATATTTTAGAACGACGAAAGCGATTTTTTTTGCCAGCCAAAGCATTAACAAAATTGGATTTGATTTTTTGTAAAATCTCATCAACAACTTTTTGAATCAGTTCTTTAACCGCTAAGTAGACTTCGCTTTTTAATTGTCCTCGCAAATTCATTAATAAACGAACTGAATTTATATTCGCTTCTAACGCGTGAATAACATTAGGATCATCTAAAATTCCTTGCAACTGATAACGGGCAATCGCCTGCTGTTGCAGACGTTCAAATGTGCTTTTTGGAAACAATTTTCGCGTTTTATTAAGCCAATTTACGGTATTAAATACCGAATTTTCATTGCCACCAGGTGAAATCTTTTTTCGAGCGCTATCCCTATTATCCTCACCACCTATTTTCAGACCTCGCTTACGGTATTCATTCTGATAAAGATAATTTAATGATTGTTCTAAGTTATGATCATGTTGGTTAAATGTTGCCTGATTAAGATGTTCATCAGCATATTTTCCTAATATTAACCGCCAGCGCTTAACATGATTAACATTATTGGTATCAATGATTTTTTTATTGTCACTCATGCTAAATCCTTACTGTTTAAACCAATCTTGTAGCTGTTGTTGCTCAATATGTTGGCAGACAGATAATTCCAAAGAAAGTGATTTTTGTAAGTCTTCGTCACTAAATTTATATTGTTGAAAACTCAGCTTTTCTTTTTGGGCGTTATATTTTTTAGAAATTTTTTCGGCAATCATTGCATTTTGTTTAGGTGTGAGTTGTGTAAATGCAAGCCGTAAATCAGGAAGTATTTTAATAAATTGCTCTTGTTCCCAATGCGCTAATAACTCATCAAGCCTTGTTAATAATTGTGAGGAGTGGATAATTAATTCAGGCGCACATTGCATTATCCCCATAAAATAGCAACTTGCCTGTTCATATTGAGCACCTGAATCAAAAGCCACTTTTATTTTATGATCGAGTTCTGATTGACTGATTTGACAGTCCAAATAAGCAATACTATCAATGGCTCCACAAATCAATGGCGCTGTGTTTAATCGCGGTTGTAAACGATACAAATTTAAGTAAAAATCCTGTTTCAACTCTTTTACATCCAGTTGCTCTGGTAGATTATTGATTAGATTTCTAAATAATAATAATGTTTTTAAATTTTCTTGTTGTTGCTCTGTATCAGGTTGTTTTAATGCATCAAGCAAGAAAAAAGCTTGTTGTGGCACTTTAGCTAGCAACGCTAGCAAAGTTGAGCTAGCATTAAGCGCTAAAAAGTCCCGACCTTGCCATAAATAGAGCAAACGATGCCCACAATTTACTACTGACAATAAATTATTATCGACGTCTAGATAAGTTGATAACTTAGCCAATAATTGGGTAAAGTAGGATTGTAATCCCATTAAAGCGGCTTGTATCACCCCTTTTACCGCACTCTGACAAGAGTGTGCTGTCCCTTCTTCAGTTAATTGTTCCATCGACTGTTGTAATTTTTGTAAAGCAATCTGCTCAAGTTGGGTGCCTTGCTCTGATAGCTCAATTAGCCTAGCTTCAACCATCGGTGTCCATAGATATTGCCAATCTTCGAACATAATAGTTAATCGCGTACCATACTGATAATTGGGTCCATCAAGACGATTAGCAAATCCAACGTCTAAAAAAGCAAGCAGATGTAAAAACCGGCTTCGTTGCCGATGCTCTGGTTTACGGTAAATATCAATATGCGTGATTTTAGGTAATGTATCGTCCAACTTAAAACGGTATTGTTTAAGTGTTGCATAAACTTGATTGACAAGTGGCGGGGATGCTATGTTGTCAGGAATTTGCCCTAATTGATTGCCCGATAAACTACGATAAACTATTTGCCAAAAATCACTGCGTACATCGTGAATGCTCCCTTTGATAAAAGCCGATTGCATACCATCAAGCAAATCATAACGCCCAGGGCCGTAATGGCCTCGAAGTTCGGCTAATAAGCAGGCTTGTTCAATCGCTGACTTTAAGGGGATAAAGCCAATAGCATCACTATCGCTTTGCTTTTTTCGCAGTTTATCAGCGATAGCTGACAAAAACTCAAGAGCTTGCGCTTGGCGATAACCTTGGGTTGTTTGTGACTGGTTAGGGTTTTGTTCATAAGCCAACATCGATAGCCAAGATTCTTGATAATAAGCAGGAGAGTTCATCCCTGCGGTATAACCATTTAATACATCAAGACGATCAAAACTATAACGAATAAGCCAAGTTCGATCCCGATCGCCACTTTTTTGCTGTCGATTAAATCGGGTAATATCGGATTTTTTCGGTAAAACAAGCTTGTTTTGCCATAATCCTTCAAATAATGCTAGCGTATGAAATCCACCTGTAACTACCACAATTTTCGCATCGGGTGTTGATTTTTTTAATCGCCCAATGACAGTTAACATATGCTGCTCTCGCTGGCTAGAGCCTTCTGCTTCGAGTGATGATGAATCGTAATCAAGCCTCGCCATTGCACACCAAATAAAGGTATCTTCAAAAAATGTTTGCCAATCAGCAAGATCGGTAAAATTTCTTAATTCAAATAAATGTTCCCAAACTTCGTCATGATCGCGACAATGTAATTTTTTAGCTAATTGAGTAATGTATTGACTATGTTTTAAATAGGTCTCAGAAAGTAATGATTTGCTCTGCTGTGGTGTGAATTCTTGGGTCACTTGTTCTGCCCAAGGCAGATCAATAAATTGAATCTTTGCATTGTATTGTTTTGCCAATTGTATTGCTTGCCACTCTGGGGAGTAACTACAAAATGGATAAAATGCGGAGCGAGTAATTTGATGCGCTGGCATGTTCGCCGTATCATCTTCTTCATATTCATCATTCGTCTCAAGAACGATTTGATCTAATTGAAGATCTGTTTGACAAAGTATAGCAATGGGCGGCTGTGTCTTATTATTTAGTAATTCCTCAAGTATTGCTGAAAAGCTAGCAGGTGCTTCAATCAACACATGAGTCGGCTTAATTTGCGTGATCAACTGCCGCAAAGCATAACTACATGCAGGACTATGATGGCGCACAGGAGCAAAATAGATCTGCTCTTGTTGTAATGCATCTCGACATGTTAAAGCATTTTGTAGGCGTTGTGGTAATGGTGATCGAGCCATAATGATTATCTATTTATTATTTCCAGAATTTTTTAGACACCTGATAGAATGAATGCCATACAGGTGAATTTTTGGCTCGTTCACGCACCACATTATCCATATAAAATTGAATCCGTTTAATATCATCAGCATTATCTTTTAAAACAACGCCAATAAGCTGTTTAGCAATATGCCTACCCTCTAAGGTACCCTCATCAAAATAATAGGCATCTAATGCTGAGGCATACACAATATTGACAGCTTCTGCTGTTGACATCACCGCATCTGGTGTTTTCAGCTTGGTGCCTGCTTGCGTTTGTCCTTGTCTTAACTCTTGAAACGTTGTTACTAATAGTTCAATGACATCGACTGGAATGATTATTTGCGATTTTAGTTCGCCTAATTCCTGATTAAGTTGCATTTGAATTAATTCTATTTCAAAGTTTTTATCGGTAATTGGATTAACGGTTTCAAAATTGAAACGACGTTTTAATGCAGCTGACATCTCATGCACACCACGATCTTGTAAGTTTGCCGTGCCAATAAGATTAAATCCTGGTTTAGCACTAATTTTGGCATTCTGCCCCATTTCGGGAATCATCATTTGCTTTTCAGACATCAAAGACACAAGCACGTCTTGAATTTCGGGTGGACAACGAGTTATCTCTTCAAAACGCACAATTTTACCTTGCTGCATACCGTGGTAAATCGGCGAGCCAACCAATGCCCGTTCAGTTGGGCCTTCGGCTAATAATAAAGCATAATTCCAAGAATATCTGATATGATCTTCACTTGTCCCTGCCGTGCCTTGAATAGTTAGGTTTGAATCACCGCTGATTGCTGCAGCTAACAGTTCAGATAACATCGATTTAGCCGTACCTGGTTCGCCAACTAACATCAAACCTTGTTTACCAAGCAAAGAGACAATCGCTCGATCAACAAGGGGATCGTCGCCAAAAAATTTACGGCTGATGCCGATCTCCTCATTGCCCAAAATAAACGTTCGCACCGATTTTGGTGATAACTGCCAACCTTTAGGTTTATTGTTATGACTATCCAATTTCAGCAACTTATTTAATTCGTTAGCATAACGTTGTTCTGCGCTTAAGCGAATGGCTTGTGTGTGTTTTACCATAATCCTTTCTTCTCCCACTCTGGGTCAAAACCGCTTGAGGCATTAGCCACAGCCATATAATCAGCATAAGCTTCTGCTAGTAATACTGGCGGCACATCGTTGATATCAATTGCATTGCAGTTTCCACCCTGCTTTTTACTAAAATATAGATTGTAAAGTACAGCAGGGATATTCTCTTCTGGCACATAGCTACCACTAAATTCAATATTGATATAAAGCTCAAGCTCACTAAAATATTTATAATAGCCGTAAAAGCAAGCACCGTCTTCAATATCGTCTCGTTTGTATCCTTGTTTAATCAATATATTTCGTATAGTAAAACTATCTGTTAGCCAGCCTTTACGATCATCAATAATATTTTCTGCAATATGGCTAACATCAGGCAACGAATGGTTAAACTGTGCAAATAGTAGCGAAACTTTGTAATCTGTAAGATGTTTTTGCCATGTTTTGACCATATCGTTAGTTAACAATGCACTATGCGCAACAGTAATATGGTTTTCCTTACTAAGCGTAATCTCGTCATCATTTAAATCAATTAAACAGCCATCTTCGGTTGGGCGAAAACTCTTGACAATTGCCCCTGCTTCATTCACTTCAAACCACACTAAACGTTGAATTAATAGACGCATAATAGGATGGCTATAGAGATATTCTTGCCATGCTAAAACAGACCAACGTCGTTGCAAACACATGGCTTCGTATAGGCGAGCTGTTTGTAATTCAAGCAATTGCTTCAGTGCTTTTTTGCTATTACTAAATTGTTTTTTGGCTTCTTTGACTAATGTTTCATCTTCAGATTTACGCGCTTCGGGTAGTGTTTTAATTTCTTTACCTTCGTCGTTTTTCAATACAAATTTGAATTTATCATCTAATGTGACTGTAAAAATTCGCTCACCATAATCAAGGCTCAACACGCCCGATTCATCTAAACCTACGGTTGGAATGGTGCGATCAGCCAGTTCATCAGCCGTCCACTGTTTTTGCTCAGCAATTTGGTTAATCAATAATTTTGCCTTTTTTTGCACGGACGGCGTTCGGTAACGACGTGCCATTGATAATAAAAATTGAATAATCAGCGGATCGTCACTAACAGCTATTGATTCCAGCATAGCTTCAATTTGACCACGCCTGATTTGGTAATTTTTAATATAGTTTTTTATTATCGATACAGCGACATTACCTTGTATACCACCAATTAGTGATAATACACCTTTTGATTTAATGGCTGAACCCACTAAGCGGGCAAGCACCTCTTGCTTTATCATTTCAAAAGCTTCGTTTAAAGTCATATTTTCATATTGACCATAATATTCGGGATAACGCTTTGCATAATCTAAATAATCTTTCCAACGCTGTTTTGCTTTTAAATTGGCCTCCATTTCGGCTTCTTCAAGTGTTGGCGTTAACGTGTCTTGCTTAATAAAAGCGTGTAAAATAAATACCCCTAATTCGTGTTGACTTTTGAGGCTTAAAAGGCGGGTATAAATGATTAATAATGGATTAGCAGGCTCTTTTAATTTTATCGCAAGCCAAATCCACCAAGTAATAATTTGAGGTTCGACCAGCTTACCACTTTGCCAAGTTAATACTGGGATTAAACTTTCATCAAGCCATTTAGCATCTGCTGGTTTTTTGCCCGTTAAGCCTTTTTGTGCATCATCAAGTAATTTAGCTGGCGTTAAATACTGGTTTATATTTTCACCTAAACTTTCAAGCGCAGCTAATAACGTTGCTTGCACCGATTCAGATTTCTCTTTGTTTAGCGCATTATTTAGTGCTTTAATTGATGATTTCTGTCCTAATTTTACTAGCCACTTGGCAGCTAAAATACGCTGCGATTGTTTAGTTGACATCAACGCCTCTTCCACTTGGCAATGAATATCAGGCAACACACTTAATGCTTTTTGCGCTAATAAACGTAATGATTGAATTTCACCTAATGCCAGTTCAAGCAGATAAGTCACATATTTAGCGGGTAACTTCGGGAAAAAGGTTAATATTTTTATCCCTCGTTCTTTCTCAAAAAAATAATCACTGTTTTGCACTTCCTGACTTGGCAATAGTCCCAATGCTTCATCAAGATAAACGGAATTTTCGGCAAAAAATGGCCAAACTAAATTAGGATCGACCTCAGTTGTGGTTTCATAATAATAATTCATTAAAAATGCGGCAGCGATGGTACGTTTCGCATCTGGCACATAATCTATTTTATTTATTACTTCAACTAACTGGCGTAAGTCAGTACGTAACAAGATTTCATGATGAGAAAAACTCAAACCTAAATGAAAGGAATTAGGCTTACGATGACAAATTTTTTCCGCACGTAATAAGTGGTAAAGATTAAATTCGGGCAACGATGGCAAACGACCTTTATTCAAAATAACTTCATAAATTAATTTGTTTTTTATATCCGTCTGCTCGATATCACCTTTACCATTTAAACAATCAAAAATCGCATCTAAATCACTAACAGTAATTGTTTTTAATTGTGCATAACGCTGTTGCTCAGATGTTATTTTGTAACCATATTCTTGGTTATATTGAATTTCCTGTTCTGCTTTCTTTTGCTGTTGAACTAATACTTCTTGGTAGTTTTGTTGCAAAATATCTCGCGCTTTAGAAGGTAAATCAACTTCAACGACCGATTCAAAAGGAGGAATAATTAATTCGATTTCTTGCTGTTTAGCATCCTCATTGCCACTTAATCGTGATAGTGCACCTTCAATAGTTTTAATCACGGTTTTATTGGTCTGCCGAGTTAATACTTCTTCTAAAATCTGGCGATCAACGGATAATCTAGCCAATAAGTTTACCGCATGGCAACGTTGCTTAGGCGTTCCTTGGTCTAATAAAGCTTGTAACTCAGTTTGCACTATGTCAATTGGTAAACTTAGTAATAAGGTTGTTGCCAACTCACTGATTGCTTTTATGTTACTTGTTGATTGTTTTACAAGTAAATCAATCACATCTTGTTTAAGTTCGACTTGGTTGGCAATATATTGTAATTGCTGTAATTGACCGACTCTAGAAAGACCCTGTTCAGGCAAGGTTTTAAACCATTCAAGATGATCATAAATATAGGGCAATAAACCATTAATCATAAACACATAATGAAAACACTTTAAATAAGATTCTGGTGTTTGTTGGCGGTCAAAAATAGCAAATAATAGCTGTTTCCCTAGCCCTTTTTGTTCTATTTCGAGCAATTGATGTAATTGCTGAACAGACCAATTTTGACGTTCAAGAATAATTTGTTCAGCATTTTGATTATAGCTAAACAAAGTTGAAACCAATCCATCTAAAAATAGATATAAAAACCATAAAGGTAAATTTGGCGTGATGACATCAATATTTTTTTGTTCTGAATAAACGCGACTTTGCTGCATATTTTCAATATAGGTTGCTGCCAATACCTTACCAAAACGGATAATCTGTTCTGGCGTATAGTTATCCGTCCATTGTTGATAAAATAGCGCTCTCGCTTTTATTGGTTGTTTTTTCTCAGTGAAATAATAAATGATATTAGTCGCACCAGGAAAGCCTAGACGCCCATAAACTCGCTTCTCATTATTATACATTTGCGATAATTGATTTAGATCCTCTAAAACTTGAGGATCTTGACCTTGTAAAATATATTTACAAATGCGCTCGGGAATCAATTTATCTAATCCCCGCAAAATCTCAAAACATGCTAATAAATTGCATTCATTACTGTTAGCGCTATCCTTTACCATAGTAACTTATCCTCCCAATCGGGATCAAAGCCACTACACGCATCTGCAACCGCCATATAGTTAGCATAACCTTCAGCGAGCAACACTGGCGGCAATTTATTGAGTGCTATTGCTCTATCTTTTAAACCTGGCTTTTTACTAAAATAGAGGTCAAAAAGAGCAACTGGGATATTTTCTTCTGGTACCATGCTGCCACTAAACTCAATATTAATATACAGGTTAAGACTAGCAAAATACTTATAATAACCATAAAAACAACCTGCATCTTCAACATTGTCACGCTTATAATCCAATTTGGTTAAGATACCTCGTATCGTGAAACTGTCAGTTAACCAACCTAAACGTTCATCAATAATGTCATCTTTAATTTTACTCATATCTGGTAATGAATGAGTCAATTGATCAAATAGCTCGGTGACTTTGTAATCTTTAAGATGATCTTGCCATTTTACGGTGATATCACTTGGCAACACTGCCGAATGGGCAAGGGCAATGCGATTACCTTCATTCAGAACAATCTCGTCATCTTCAGTTGTAATTAAGCTACCATCCTCCGTTGGTCTAAAGCTGCTTATCACTTGTCCATTTTCATCTAATTCAAGCCAGATTAAACGTTGAATAAGCCGTCCTACGATAGGATGTGGCTGTAGGTATTTTTGCCAATCCTCTACTCGCCATTGACGCTGTGTACACATAGCTTCATAAAAGCGGGTAATTTGCATATTGAGCAATTGCGTTAGTTCTTTTTTACTGTTGGAAAACTGTTTTTTTGCCTCTTTCACTAAGGCTTGATCTTCGCTTTTTCGGGCTTCTGGTAAGGATTTAATTTCGTCACCATCTGCATTTTTTAAATGCCATTTAAACTTATCATCAAAAGTAGCCGTAAAGGTGCGTTCACCATAATCAAGGGTTAACACACCATTATCATCTAGCCCTGCGGTAGATATGGTGCGATCAGCTAGTTCATCAGTAGTCCAGCCATTGCGTTCTGCAATACTTTCTACCAATAAGCGGGCTTTTTCTTGTACAGATGCAGCACGATAACGGCGGGCAAGCGATAACAAGAGTTGCGTGATCAACGGATCATCACTTTGAGCAAGCGGTTCAAGCATTGCCTCAATTTGCGCTCGTCGTTGTTGATGATCTTTCATAAAACTACGTAATAACGAAACTGCAATATGACCTTTAATACCACTAGTTAATGCTAATAATCCTTTCGCTTTAATGGCTGAACCAAGATAGACTGCCAAAGCCTCTTTTTTTATCTCTTCAAATACTTGTTCAAAAGTAATATTGGCATAACTAGGGTAGTATTGAGGGTATTGCTGGTAGTAGCCAATATATCGCTGCAATCGCTTATCGGCTAATGAATTGGCTTTTGCTTCGGCATCTTCCACCGTTGGCATTCGCGTATCTTGCTTAATAAAGCTTTGTAAAATAAATTCGCCTAATTGCTGTTGGCTTTGCTGACTTAATAAGCGACTATAAATAATTAACAATGGATTAGCTGGATCTTTTAATTTGACCGCTAACCACGCCCACCATTCAATAATTTGAGGATCAACTGCATCACCATTTTTCCATGTTAATGGCGGAATTAGATTTTTATCAAACCAGTCAAAATCAGCAGGTTTTTTACCTTTTAAGCCTTTTTGCGCATCGGTTAATAGTTTTTTAACGGTTAAATGTTGACTAATATCTTCGCCTAATTTTTCTAAAGCGACTAATAAAACAGCTTGTACAGTTTCGCGTTTTTCTTTTTTTAAGGCATTATTTAATGCTTTAATTGAAGATTTTTGTCCTAACTCTGCTAACCAATTAGCGGCGGCAATACGCACCTCTTGCTTTGCTGATGTTAAAGCTTGTTCAACTTGGCAATGAATATTAGTAATCACACTTAAAGCGTTTTGTGCGGCATAGCGTACTTGTTTACTTTCACCCAAAGCTAATTCAAATAGATAAGCAACATATTTAGTTGGAATATTTGGGAAAGTTTGTAATATTTTAATGGTACTTTCTACATCAACATTAAGATAAGACCAGGCTTCTTGTTTGGGAGCAAAACCTAAGGCCTCATCAAGCAAAAATTCGTTTTCAGCAAAAAATGGCCATAATTTGTGTGGTTCATTTTCATAGACATCGTGATAGGTATCTTTGGTTAAAAATGGTACAGCAACGACATAGGGCACATGCTGAGAATAATTGATTTTTACTAATACATCAGCGATTTGTCTAAGATCTAATTTTTTTATAAATTCATTTTTTTCATATAATCTTTCGAAATAATAAACGCCTTTTTCTTTATTAGTTAATTGAGTCGCTCGTAATAGATGAAAAAGCGTAAATTCAGGTAGATTCTGTAACCTTTTTTTGGCTAATAAAAATGTAATATCGATATTTTTATTGATTTTTTTGAGTAACGCCGAATATTCAATCTTACCATTTAAATAGTGATAGACATCATCTAAATCCTGTGAGGTAATCGTTTTTAACGTTTTATAGTATTTTCTTGCCCAATTGTATGGAAGGTTATATTTTTTGTTATCTTCAACTTCTTTTTGTGCCGCTTTTTCACTTTCTATTAAATGTTCTTCATAATTTTGCTGCAAAATATCACGAGCAATAATGGGTAAATCAACATCATCGATTGGCTCAAAATCAGGAATTATCAAAGTTGCTTGTTGTTCGGCTGTATTTGCACTTTCAAGTCGTGATAAAGCACTCTCGATCGCAGCAATGACCGTTTTGTTAGTTTCGTTAGTCAAGGCTTGTTGCAAAATTGTCGGATCAGAAGATATTCTAGCCTGTAATGCGGCAGCATGACTACGCTGCTTAACTGTGCCAGCAGTTAACAAACGTTGTAAATGGGGCTTTACTATTTCGACAGGGGAACTAAGTAACATTTCAGTTGCAAGCTGACTAATTTGTTTGGAGCTATTTAATGACTGCACAGCAATAAAATCAATCAGCGGCATTTTCAGTTCAGGATGTTTTCGAATATATTTTAATTGTTCGACTTGCCCTAATATCGCAATACCTTGATTCGGTAACTGTTTGAATAATTCAATATGCTCAATAATATAAGGCAACAGACCATTAATCATAAAGAAATAATGAAAACAGCTGCTATATGTAATATTTTGGCGGTCAAAAATAGCAAATAATAACTTTTTACCTAATCCTGATTCCTCAATCTCTAACAATTGATACAATTGGTTAATTGACCAATTTTTTCGTTCATCAATCCGCTCTTCATTGTTACAACAAATCGATAACGTAGTAATCAATCCATCATATAGCAGGTATAAAAACCAAGAGGGTAACTCTGGAGTAATAAGTTTAATAAAACGTAAATTACTACATAACGCCGTTAAAACTCGTGCAAAACGGATTATCTGTTCAAAAGTATAATCATCAGTCCAACGCTGATAAAAAGCCATTCTTGCTTTTTCGGATGAATTAAGTTTGTCATAAATATCTGTCCAATAAAAATCACAAGGTCTTCGAAGTAACTCATAAAGTTTATTAGCTGTGTTTGAAGACTGACTCAATTGATTTAAATCAACTAATACATTTATTTCATCACCCTGTAAGATATATTGAGTAATGCGCGCTGGCATGGTTTTATCCAGTTCTTTTACTGGGTCAAATATAGTGGTAATTAATTGTTGTGATGATAATTCATTTATTTTTTTCATATTCCTTTCTTCTCCCATTCTGGATCAAATCCGCTACATGCCTTAGCAACAGCCATATAATCAGCATAACCTTCAGCAAGTAACACACGCGGAACTTTGCTAAGTTCTATAGTATGATAGTGCCAATCCTGCTTTTGGCTGAAACTAACATGGTAAAGCACCACAGGAATGTTTTTTTCGGGCACATAGCTGCCGCTAAACTCAATATTAATATAAAATTGATTATCGCTAAAGTATTTATAATAACTATAAAAGCATGCCCCATCTTCGATATTGTTTCGTTGGTAACCGACTTTGGTCAAAATACTACGTAGAGTAAAGCTATCAGTTAACCAACCTTTACGGTCATCAATTGTGTTATTTTTAATTGTATTCACATCACCGATAACAAAAGGTGTTACGATTAAATACACTAAAAGTGTTGCAATATATTATTTTAGCTCTAGGTTAGCTTTTTGTTTATTATTGTAAAATAAGCTTTCTTATACATCCTTGTAAAGCTTTAATAGCTATTGACATTGCTCCTTTAACCAGCTTATTTCTTGCGCCCAGATATCGGGATCAATGGTTTCTAAAATAAGGGGAATTTCATCAATTCTTGGATCTTGCATAATGTATTTAAAGGCTGCTTCGCCAATATTGCCTTTGCCTAGGCTATGATGACGATCGACATGGCTGGCAAATTCGCTTTTGGCATCGTTTAAGTGCATGCCTCGCAAGTATTGAAAACCTACAATTTTTTCAAATTCGGCAAAGGTTTCTTGGCAGGCTTTTTCAGTACGCAAGTCATAGCCAGCAGCAAAAGCATGGCAAGTGTCAATACAAACGCCAACTCGGCTTTTGTCTTCAACTTGGTCAATGATCTGGGCAAGATGTTCAAATTTATAGCCTAAGTTAGAGCCTTGCCCCGCAGTATTTTCAATAACGGCAACCACATTTTGTGTTTTATCAAGTGTGATATTAATCGATTCGGCAATACGTGCTAAACATTCATCAACTGAAATCTGTTTTAAGTCACTACCGGGGTGAAAGTTAAGTAATGTCAGTCCTAGCTGTTCGCACCGTTGCATTTCATCTAAAAAGGCGGTACGTGATTTGTCGAGCTGTTCTCGATCTGGGTGACCTAAATTAATTAAATAACTATCGTGTGGTAAGATCTGTTTGCTAGTAAAGCCATATCTTTCGCAACGTTTTTTGAAGCTGTCAATGATTGTGGGCTCAAGCGGTTTGGCGTGCCATTGTCGTTGATTTTTGGTAAATAGCGCAAATGCGGTTGCGCCAATTTGATGAGCGTTAATTGGGGCATTGTCTACCCCACCTGCTGCACTTACATGTGCACCAATGTATTTCATGTTGTGTCCTAATAACGTTGTTGGTTGATAATTAGTTGGAACCGCTATTGCGTTGTAGTTGATCACGTAAATTAGGTGGTACGCCTTTAATCACTAGGGAGTCAGTTTGCGGATCCCACTTAATGCGTTCACCTAATAAATTCGAATCGAAGCTTAACGTTAATCCCCCACCACTGCCCGAGAATTTTTTAAGCTGACGCAGTGCACTGCGATCAACCGGAAACGTTTCTTCTAAATCATATTCACTGTTTTTAATAAATTCAATAAAGTTATTGTCAACACTGGCAGGTAGTTCGTTGGCTAGATTTTTCAGTTCAATTTCTTCGCCTGCTTGTAATTGGGCTTGGCAGTAGTTGTAAACGTTTTCGCGCGCACTGGTTTTGTCTTGCTTGTCAAATTGCATTTCTTGGCAGTAATCATCAACCGCTTTAACCAGTGTTTTGTTTTGCGCTTTCGCATCTAATCCTTCGCTAGCACCTAAATAGTCCATAAAAAAGTCAGATACTTTGCGCCCTACTCGTCCTTTTAAGAAAGTTAAATAACGTTTTGAGTCGGCTTGGGTTTCCCATTCGGTAATGTCGATGCGGGCAATAATATCGGCATGGGCAATGTCTAAATATTGTGTTTCACTGATATCTAAATCTTCATTAACTAACATACTTAAACAACTATTTAATACGGCAATAATCAAGTACTCAACCGCCAAATAACGGTACTGACAAAATACAACCGTTCCCCCTTCAGCAAAAGGGTATTTAGCCAATTCGTTGCGCAGTTGTTTGGTCGATTCTTGGCTAAAACGTAAAAAGTCTTGATTGCCAAGGCGCAGTTCTTTTAGTGATTGTTCAAATAAGCTATCGCTATTAAATAGTCCATAGGCTTTGCTTTTGTTGTTGTAGATGCGGTTGATATCTTCGATTAGATTAACAACCGCTTGCTCGTTGCCTAACATTGATTCGCGAAGTTGTAATTCGATTTCGGTATCACTTTTTCTAATTAATTTATGCAGTATGATCTTTTCTATTTGTACGCTCATTGGTGAGGTTCCTATTGGATCGCAATAATCATTAAGGGGGGTTATTCTATCAAAGCACCAAAAAAGTGCTATTAACAATTTGCCAGTCTGCTAAACTAACGCAGTAAAATTGCCTTAAATTTATACTGAAACGTATAGCTACCTGAAACTTTTTGACAAGATCTGCATACAGTACCGATAGAAAATTTGGATTGTCGCTATAAACTATAATCATAAAAATTTAAAAATAAATAAAAGTAGCAAACCCGTTTATTATTTTAGCTATATTTTCAACAGACAAAGACAAGTATATTATAGCAAGTTTAAATAATGACTATCTTTTATACTGAAACGTATAGTTACCTGAAACTTTTTGACAAGATTTAATATCTCGCAGTGACAATAGACAGATTTGGGTAACCGCTATAAGTAACCATTATTTAAAATTAAGAAATAAGTAAAAATCGCAAACTGCGTTTATTATTTTGATAATATACCAAACAGCAGACATGAGCATATCATGGCTAATTTGAATAGTGATTATGCTCTTTTTATACTAAAACGTATAGTTACCTGAAACTTCTTTACAATATTTAACAGCGGAAAAATAAAAGCAATGGCTCACTCTCTTGATGTTTATAATGATTTTAAAAATAAAAAAATCAGTTCACTATTTTGGCAATATGCACTGCCTGCGGTAATTGGCACAATTGTAAATACGCTGTATAACATTATTGACGGTATTTTTATTGGTCATTGGATTGGTCGTGAAGCATTGAGTGGTGCAGGCATTATTTTGCCTGTTATGAACCTAACTGCAGGCATTGGTATGCTGGTAGGTATCGGCTCGGCGAGCCGGATTTCGATTTTTTTAGGTCGTGGCGAAAACGACAAAGCCGAAAAGGTCGCTGGCACATCGTTTATGTTAACGGCCATTTTAAGTGGCTTAACTTTGGCGTTATTGCTCTATTTTGTCGATCCCGTTTTACATTTTGTCGGATCGAGCGCGACTAATCATGTATATGCTCGAGAATTTTTAGAAGTTTATTTACCGGGTAGTATTTTTATTACGTTAACGTTTAATTATAACAATATGATGCGCGCCAGTGGTTATCCATTTAAAGCAATGGTTACCATGTTTATTAGTGTAATTGCCAATATTATTTTAGCACCGATTTTTATTATTGGTTTAGGCTGGGGCATGCGTGGAGCAGCTTTTGCAACCACGTTATCCATGTTTATTAGCTTCTTATTTGTTATGCAACACTTTATCAGCAAAAACAGTAATATTAAGCTATATCGACGCAATTTCACCCTTAACTTGACCTATATTAAATCGATTATATCAATCGGTATGTCGCCATTTGCCATGCAGGTTGCAGCCTCTATAGTGGTGGTTTTTATCAACTGGCAATTAGTACATTATGCACCACTGTCTAACGTGTCAAGTGATGATGCTATTGCGGGCTACTCTAATGCCAACCGATTGATCACATTAGTAATTATGATTGTTATTGGGATTAATCAAGGTATGCAACCCATTATTGGTTATAATTACGGAGCAAAAAACTATTCGCGTGTCAAAACTACCTTTTTCTATGCCGTCAAAGTAGCGACCGTAATTACCAGTATTGGCTTTATTCTTGGATTTTTTATTCCGGATATTTTAGTTCGTGCATTTAGTGCTGACGAGGATTTAATCTCAATATCAGCCATTGCACTACGCTATACCACACTTTCTTTTGCTTTTATTGGTTTCCAAATGGTGACCACAAGCTTTTTCCAATGCATTGGTATGGCAAAAGTATCGATTTTACTTAGCCTTTCTAGGCAGATCCTTATTTTATTGCCAACACTCTATATTTTGCCATTATTCTTTGGGCTTGATGGCGTTTGGGCTTCATCACCCATTGCGGATTTATTATCTGCGGGTATCGCGTTGACTGTACTTATTTGGTATTTTAAATCAATCAAAACAAGAACCCACACAGCAGCTAATTAGAGTTATTTTATATAACATTGAAAAAAGGGGGATGTAGTTCATTTCCCCCTTTGCGTTTAATCGAGTTTTATTGGTATTGTAGGTTAAAAGTTGATGCTTTAGTTACAAAGTGGATGATTAACTCCGTTTTTACAAGCTTTTTCAATCCATTCCATGGCTTTTTTATGATCTTTTTTTACAACTTGACCATTTTCATACATGACACCTAAATTAAATTGTGCTTGTGGCACACCTTGTATAGCGGCTTTTTCGAGCCATTCTTTTGCTGTAACTATATCTTTTTTTACACCCTCGCCTTGTAAATACATAATAGCTAAATTATATTGCGCATTGGCAAGACCTTGTTTCGCAGATTTTTCAAATAGTTCTCTGGCTTTAGACGCATCTTTTTCGACTCCTCGCCCTTCACTGTATAAGATACCTAAATTATATTGAGCATGATCATCATCTTGAGCGGCTGCCTTTTCGTACCACTCTTTCGCTTTTACATAATCTTGCTCAACACCAGTACCATAATCGTAATAAACACCTAAATTAGATTGAGCACTCGCATAACCTTGAGCAGCTGATTTTTCATACCATTCCCTTGCTTTAGCATAGTCTTGTTCGACTCCTTCGCCGCGATCATATCGAACACCCAAATCATACTGCGCTTTTGCATCATTTTTTTCGGTTGCCATTTTCATCACTTCATCAAATGGTAAGTCTTTTAGCGAAGTTTTATCGGTATCAGCATTAGCAAAGCCAGCTAAAAATAGAAATAGTAAGCCTGTAGTTAATAGCTTTTTCATTGTTCTTTCCTCTTATTATCATATCTATTATATTGTTGGTGTTGATGTTTTAATTTATCAAAATAATTGTAATTTAACAAATATCAATAATATATATTTTTATTGATGCGTAAAACAAAATTAAGACTTCATAAGCTTCATTGCATTTAACCTGATTTTATTGGGCTTACTAATTAGGGTGGATTTAGTTTTTACTCGCCAATTATTTCCTCACTTTGGCAAGCTTTTTCAAACCATTTTCTTGCTTTAAACACACCTACATCATAATAATAGCGAATGCCCAAATTGTAGTGGTTTTTGCATCATTTGCATCAGTAGCCAATTTAATGACATCATCAATCGGTAAGTTTTTGAGTGAGGTATTATTGGTTTGTTTTTTTAGTTTAATTTTTATCAATACCTGTTTAATTAAAAAATAAGTAGAGAATATTTTTTAACGATGAGTAATAAAAAATGAGAAGTGTAATGCCTAGCTTGCTATCCTTGTTTTTTGATAACTTACTTGTTTATATCAATCGTTATTAAAGCAAGACAAATAAGAATAAATAAAATACCGATACACCCCATTAAAGGCAATGTTTCGCCTACTACCAAAATTGCTAAAACTGCCGCTATTACAGGCTCAAGCAGAGTGATAGTTGTTGCGGTACTAGCGGATATTTTTGATAAGCCAAATCCATAACAAAGGTATCCTACAAACATAGGAACTAATGCCATATATATACAAACTGAAATATTCGTTAATGAATCAAACAAACCAGAACCAGTGAGCACCATGACCGGTATTAATAATATGCCACCACATCCAAAGGTTGACCCCATGGCGGAAGTGGTTGATATTGTCTTTAACATTAATTGACGCGCTGACCATGAATATAAAGCATAGGTAAATCCAGCTATTAAACCAAGCAAAATGCCAAGAATAATATGATTATTTTCAATAGTTATTGAATGATTTTCTGCAAAAGACAATAGTACCATTCCCAAAATGCCAAACATTGCACCAATCAACCATCGCTTAGTTAAGCGAAAGTCACCTTTCACATATTCAATTATAGCCGAAAGAATCGGCGCCGAGCCAATAGAGACAACCGTACCAATTGTCACACCCGATAATCGCATTGAAGAATAAAAAGCTAAGGGATAAATCATTACGGCAACGGCTCCGACAATAAGAAAATAGATATGCTGGGTTAACAAGTCACGCTCTTTGATAATTTGTGGGATAGCTAAAACACACTGCAAAATCCCACCAATCCCCATTGCAACTGCACCAATAAACAAAGAAGAAAGTGAAGGGGCAAACGTGGCTACAGTGCCAGTTGTCCCCCACAAAATAGAAGCTAATACAATAGCTAAACTACCAAGATATCTACTCATTAATCAAGCCATTATTCAATATTTTGTACTTGCTCTCTAATTTGTTCAATAAGTACTTTAAGTTCGATTGCACTCGCTGTTACATCCGAATTAATTGATTTAGAAGCGATAGTATTCGATTCTCGATTAAACTCTTGCATCATAAAATCCAACCTGCGACCTATTGCTTCGTTTTTCTTTAAGATTGAGTAAGTTTCTTTAACATGCGTCATCAGGCGATCAAGCTCCTCGGCAACATCAATTCGCTGAGCAACCATTACTATCTCTTGTTCTAGGCGCGAATGATCAAGCTCAATATTAGCTTCAGCCAATTTGCTATTTAAGCGTTCTTTTTGCCATTCCAGTATTTGGGGCATCCAATTGCGAATCTTATCGACTTCGACGGTAATCGCTTCTAAACGTTTAACAATTAAATCGCTAAGTGCTTTACCCTCACGCTCACGAACGGCTATAAACTCATCGATAGCGAAGTCAAGCAGGGTTAGGATTTCTTGTGATATGCTGTCAAGATTTTGTTCTTTAGCTGATAATACGCCCGGCCAACGCAGTACATCAATGGGATTGATTTGACCTGATTGATGCGTTGTTTGAATCCAGTTAGCAGCATTTAAAATTTGCTGGGCAAGCTCTTTATTTAACGACAGTTCTTGATTCTGTGCAGCTGGATCTAACTCAAAGCGTAAATTACATTCAATCTTACCACGAGTTAAACGTTTACGCAGTTGCTCACGTATCATTGGTTCAAGTGAGCGAAACTGCTCTGGCAGGCGAATATAGGTTTCTAGATAGCGTTGGTTAACTGAACGAAGTTCCCACGAGGCAGTTCCCCACGGTTGATTTAACTCTTTTCGTGAATAGGCAGTCATGCTGGAAATCATAATAGCATCCTAAATTTGTAAAAAACTTACTGGGCATTGTATCACATATTCTGTATAATACGCTCTTAGCTTAGGCTAAACATCAACCTTATCTTGTTGATGTCCTCCTAAATAATTATTTCAAAAAGATATTTTTAATTGTAACAGCTGGAGAATTGCATGCGCCCGTCTGGTCGATCTGCGGAACAAGTCCGCCCAATCAAAATAACCCGTCATTATACTAAGCATGCAGAAGGTTCTGTATTAGTTGAGTTTGGTGAAACTAAAGTACTGTGTAATGCCACCATTGATGAAAGTGTGCCACGTTTTTTAAAAGGTCAAAATCAAGGTTGGGTAACAGCTGAATATGGCATGCTACCACGTGCAACTCATTCACGAACCCAGCGCGAAGCGGCTAAAGGCAAACAAACTGGCCGCACCATGGAAATTCAACGCCTGATTGCCCGTTCACTACGCGCTATGATTGACCTTAAATTATTAGGCGAATACACCATTACGTTAGATTGCGATGTCATTCAAGCCGATGGTGGCACTCGAACGGCATCAATTACTGGTGCTTGTGTGGCGCTTAATGATGCAATCAACAAAATGGTTGCAGAGGGTAAAATAAAGCAAAATCCAATTAAATCATTGGTTGCTGCTGTTTCTGTCGGCATTGTCGATGGTCAAGCGGTCTGTGATTTAGAATACATAGAAGATTCAAACGCACAAACCGATATGAATGTTGTGATGACTGACGATGGACGTATGATTGAAGTGCAAGGTACTGCCGAAGGCGAACCATTTAGTCATGACGAATTATTACAACTGTTAGCGCTAGCAAAAAATGGCATCGCAACAATTATTGATGCGCAAAAACAAGCCTTAAAAGATTAATTGGAGAAAATCGATGAAATCATATAAAAGTGAATTTATTGAATTTGCTTTAAATAGGCAAGCATTAAAATTTGGTGAATTCACCTTAAAATCAGGACGCAAAAGCCCCTATTTTTTTAATGCGGGATTGTTTAATACCGGTAAAGATCTAGCTTTATTAGGTCGTTTTTACGCAGCTGCACTCATGGATGCCAACTTAGAATACGATGTTATTTTTGGTCCAGCTTATAAAGGTATACCTATTGTTTCATCAACCGTTGTTGCACTTTCTGAACATCATAATATCGATGTGCCTTATTGCTTTAACCGCAAAGAAGCCAAAGACCATGGTGAAGGGGGCAACTTAGTAGGTAGTTCGATCTATCAGCAACGCGTTATGCTAGTTGATGATGTTATTACTGCTGGTACCGCAATTCGTGAATCGATGAGAATATTAGAAGATAATCAATCAAAACTCGCTGGTGTGCTCATCTGCCTAGACCGTCAAGAAAAAGGTCGTGGTGAACTTTCTGCAATTCAAGAAATTAAACAAACCTATCATTGTGATGTTATTTCAATTATCACGCTTGATGATTTGATCCAATACCTATACAAAGATCCTGCTCGAAAAGATCAAGTAGTACAAGTTGAGGCTTATCGGGCTGAATATGGGATAAAATAAGCTATCAGTATTTGAATATACAATGGCAATATATAATTATTGAAAAACCTCGAATAATATCGAGGTTTATTTTTTTGTTTAACAAAAAATAAGCTTTTTATTGCATCCCTTTACAGCAAACTAAAAAATCCAAATAACTGCATTGCTATTTTCTTTATATTTCAGGCTATGATCTGTACTTAAAAAGCTTCTACAAAGATGAATATAAAAAAGTGCTATTTTGTCAAAAATGATTTTTATTTAATTTTAAATAAAAAATAGCTGTGATATAACCGTACTGTTGTATTAACTCTCATAATTAGGAGCGAACCATGTCATACCATACAAGTAATGAAGAACACGCTATAGAGATCGTTAATATTGCTTCCTTAGAAGCATTAGTTAAAGCAAGAATGGAGGCTGGGGCGTTTGGTTATATCCGTGGTGGTGCCGAAGATGAATGGACAATGCGAGAAAATACCTTATCGTTTAATCGCAAAAAAATCGTTCCTCGAGTATTACAAGGTATTGATCACGCAGATTTATCAACAAAATTGTGGGATATCTCATTAAAAACACCCATTATTCAAGCACCGTCAGCAGCCCAAGGATTGGCTCATGAACAAGGCGAAAAGGACACCGCTAAAGGCGTCGCTGCAGCAGGTTCTATTTTCTGTATTAGTACTTATGCCAATACATCTATTGAAGATGCCGCAAATGCCGCGCCTAATGTACCGTATTTTTTTCAACTCTATATGAGTAAAGATGATGATTTTAACCGTTTTATTATCGATAAAGCTGTTAAAGCAGGCGCAAAAGCAATCATTTTAACAGTTGATTCAACGTTAGGTGGTTATCGCGAAGAAGATATCGTTAATAAATTTCAATTTCCACTTCCTATGAAAAATCTCAGTGCTTACAGTCAATCAAACGGTAATGGCGATGGTTCAGGTAAAGGCATTAGCGAAATTTATGCCGCAGCAAAACAAGGTATCGTTCCTTCTGATATTCAAAAAATTAAAGAAATGGCAAATTTACCTGTTATTGTAAAAGGAATTCAATCACCTGAAGATGCATCAATTGCAATATCAGCCGGAGCTGATGCGATTTGGATATCAAATCATGGTGGGCGACAATTAGATGGCGCTCCCGCTTCATTTGAGGTATTGCCTAGTATTGCAGCTACTGTTGCCAAACGTGTTCCAATCATTTTTGACAGCGGTGTACGACGTGGCGAACATGTATTTAAAGCATTGGCAAGTGGCGCTGATCTTGTTGCTATTGGACGCCCTATTCTTTATGGTCTGAATTTAGGTGGAGCTGAGGGAGTAAAATCAGTCTTTGATCATCTTAACAAAGAACTGTCTATCACCATGCAATTAGCTGGCACAAAAACGATCGAAGATATTAAAAATACCCTATTAATTTAATGGTAGAAATTACTTGCTTCGGTTACAGTAGTAACAAAAACGACTGTAATGAATATATATAAAACAAAACTAACGCCATATCACCAATAAGTGTTATGGCGATGATATAAAAAAATAACCGTCATTGATTTGGCTAAACGTATTATGAACCGTTGCTATCCAGCCATTGATTAACGCCCAAAGACCTCATAAAACATCAACTAACATGATTCCCATTGCATATACAACACAAAAAACAAGCAGCGTAATTTTTTACTAAGTTGTATACTCATTATGAAGTATTTACACAACTGTTACGTTTTAAGCTATATTTTTGTAAAAAATATTCAGGAGTCTATACCGTTTCGTGATGAGTTAAAACTTAGAGTATCTTATTTGTTATAAAGTATTTTTCAGTAAAACGCCTTATTGTTATTAGGGGATTATTTTAATCATAATGTGTAAAAAATGTAAATAATGCTTACAACTAAACCACAATATTAAATTAAATATTGCAAACCACAAAAAAAACGTGTAATTTTTGTACTCAATTTAGTTAAAACTATTGATAATTGAAATAAACATTAAAAATATCATCAAACTATAACATTGAATAAATTCGAGCAACAAGTAAATGTAAGGATAATAGAGTTGTTGGCATGTCAATTCCCTCCATTATGTAGCATCATATTCATTAATTTGAATTCTTTTATACACAATAAATCTTATTGTTTTATCCTATGGTTAGGTTTATTAATTAATCAATATTACCTTTACATTAATACCATGCTCATCACTTCCAATGTTAATCGCAATCTTATTAACAATACCTTAAATTCAATAAGTATTCATAAACTAAATTGGCTAAATAACTCATATTAATCTGAGTTAAAAAAAGGAGCATAAAGGAGAAAACATGGGAAATCTGGAAAGCTTAGTTAATTTAATATTAGCAGCAAAAATCAAACAAAACGATTCAGGCAAACGATGCCCACAATGTCAAGAAAAGGAAGGCGACTTAATTGTACTGCCAACTCGCTTGTCAATTTCTGGCCTCATGGGTAAAAACACAACACTTAAAAATAATCTTAAGGCAGACGTTGAACTGCCGCCTTTACCTAATTTTGCTCAAAAAATGGTATCGAATTTGCCATTGGAACACTCAAAATATTGCATACAAATGTTAAGACAAGGCTATTTATATGTCCTTGTCGATCACAAAAATGGCGAAAAAAAATGGCGAGCTTTTACTTCAAGCCCGTCTGGTTGCTTAATTGAATATAGCGATATGGACTCCATACCAAATACTCCAACAACCTATAGCTGTAACATTGCCACCGACGGAGCCGATGCCTCTTACATCAGTTTCAAAAACAGTAAAGAAATCTTTAAAATTCATTTTTTATTCAGTCCTAACAAAATAACCAATGAAAGATTAGAGTTTTATCTAACCACGCCTGAATTTGAACTACAAGGCGTAACGCCAGATCAAATTCGTAGTGGTCAAAAATCCATAAAAGACGATGACCTACTATCCAATATTTTAGAGTTTTCAACTGCGATGAAAATAGCCGAACAAGAATCATTTTTACAGAGCAAAAGTCCCTATGATTTTAAAACAGGCGAACGAGACTACGCACGCCAGCAATTACAAGTAATACAATATATTTACGAACAACGCGCTTTTTTTGGTGATAAAAATATCATGCAATACTATTTTCGATATTTATCGCTTTATAAAAAATTAAAAGCACGTCAAGGTGCTGCAATTGTGGTGCCCGATGCTATTGGCATCACCCAAAGTTTAAATAGTCGACGTCATCAAGCCCTTGAAAAAGTAATGAAACCATGGATGGAAGGCAAAGATAATGAAGGCATATCCAACGAACACCGTTTAATCATTTTAAGACAACTATTAGGGTTTAAAGAATCGTTTCATCAGCACCGAATCAAGCAGATAATCAAACAAAATAAAAACTGGGAAAAGTTTTCAAGCTGGGGCAATGACAAAATCACTATCCCTTCTATTGGTGATATGGCAAATAATAAAAGAAGAGAAATCTTCCAAAAAGCCGAAGAAGGATTACTAGAGCAACAAACTAAAGAACTATCTCAAGAAGAGTTTAAAAAATTTTATTGGAATCGTCTATCTCAAGAAAAAATGGACAAATTTGAAAAAGAATTTAATGAGCTCAGTCAAAATGCAGAAGAACTGGCAGAAAAGCGTGCTGATGATTACATAAAATGGTTAAAATCGAGCCAGCTAATTTCTGCATTAGATTTATATGATGACACCCGTCCCATAGATGGCATTATGTTTCAATTACAAATGAGTGTTTGCCTGTGTGGAGTGAGCAGTTCAAAAAAAATTAGGCCAATTCTTGATGAGTGGTGGCTTGAGCCTCAAATAACCCAAACCAATTTATGCATGCGCACCTATCTTCATAATAATAAAAATTTGATTAATGATATTAACGAATATCTCGATATCCAACAAAACATCGCGATCAACGAATCGAGTGATGATAATGGACAAATGCCTGATGTAGATAAAGCCATTAGCTTACTAAATAAATTGACCGATCATGTTAATCAAACCGATCGAGTGGTAGAAGTGATGGCAAAACGTGGCTATCCAATAGCATTGTTATCAGTTACTTTTGCTGATTTAGTCAGAAGCTTTTTAAGGGTAACCACTCAAAAATTTAACCAAACGATTCAAAACCGTTTAGGTAATTTAATTATTGCAGGTATTAAAACAAAAGCGCTTGAAATGTATGAATCGGGCTACAGCATTAATGGACATACATTTAAAGCCACACCCAAACGAGGGGCTCCACAAATAACACGTGTTGCTCGTAACAATTTTACCAATGCCGATTTAGTTAATACTAAAATTGCCATGATGATATTTGCATTTAGTGGCTACGAACCCGCTAAAAAATTAATCAATGGTCAATGGAACAACCCTCGTGAATGTGCCGAATTAACCGCATCACTGCTGGGAAGCACAGCCGCAGGCGTACAAATATTCACCAGCGCCGTGCAATGTTGTATCGAAAACAACCCGAATTCAAGAACTGCAACGGTCACCTATAATGCCTTTGGTCGCTTCTTTTTATGGTCGGCGAGTTTATCATTAATTGCGGGGGGGATGTCGGGTGTATTGGATATTACGGATATGGTAAAAGCAATTAAAAAGCGTAGTACAGGTATTGCAATAGCTTATTTTGCTAGAGGTCTTGCAACTATAGTGCTAAGCATGTCCCAATTTGTGGTCGCTTTAGGTACGCTAGTACCATGGTTTAATAATATTATCACAACAAGTATAGAGCGCACCATTTGGGTAAAATTAGCAGAAGTAGGGTTAACTATTGGTCGATTTGCTATTGGCGCTAAAGCCGCAGTTGGGTTGGCTTACATTATATTTTACTGCTCGGTAATTGTTGTTGTAGTTAGTGTATGTTTAATTATTTTTGATGATAACGCCATGCAAAAATGGTTTGACCGCTGCTGTTTTAGTAATAAACCTGATCGCAAAAAATTTGCTGACTTAGGCGAAGAACTGACCGAGTGGCATCAAGCACTACAGGAGACCTTTTAATATGTACGTTGGTGAATTTTTATTATGGTTTGGTAGCGCCATGAAAGCCGAAACTCGCAAAAAATTAAAAATGGGTTATACCAGTGGTGATATGACGCTAAAAGAGGTTCAAAAAGACTACACGCAAAAATCCGTCAGTAATAATCCCAGACCAATAGGACCTTACTACGCCTATAACGATCGCTATTTAGAGATCCGTGGTGGCATGTTT
>NZ_JBXSQI010000028.1:0-30888 GCF_057063565.1 Gilliamella sp. X-57
ATATTACGCTACACTTTTTTATTCGTCAAGATCTTTTTTCAAATTTTCGATCTTATTTTTAACTCACTCACCGCCTGCTTGTCGCTGACTGCGTGTCAGTGGATGCGCATTATAGGGGCTTTAAAAAATCATGCAAGGGGTTATGATGTAATTTATTTCCATTTGCATCTTTTTTACCCAAGGCGTATTAAAAAAATACTGAATCGATACATTTTAGCTAAAATTACTATTTTATTTTGATGTATTAAAATACTTTCTTTACACAACCGATGCCATACTTAAGATTCTAATTTTATTTTTTGAGGTAAATCCGCTAGACTATCAAGTAACCAATCAGCTTGAGCTAATGCTTCTTCTGTTATCATATCACCTGTTTTTACTAGAACTGTCCTTTTAACGCCAGCTTGTCTACCTGATAATAAATCAGACACCCGATCACCTACCATATAAGAGTTAGCAATATCTATGTTCAATTCTTTTGCTGCGGTTTGAATCATACCTGGATTTGGCTTCCGACATTCACAAGTATCAACTAACGAATCGTGAGGACAATAATAAACGCCATCTAAATCAACTCCTCTATCTTGTAAAGACCAATCCATCCATTCAGTTAACGTGTGAAATTGCTCTTCAGTAAATATATTTCTGGCAATACCTGATTGGTTGGTTGTGATAACTAACAAAAAACCCATTTTTTTGAGTTCTTGCATTGCATCAATAACGCCATCAATAAAATGGAATTTATCAATTGTATGTACATAATTATAGTCTATATTAATGGTACCATCCCGATCTAAAAAAATAGCTGGCTTCATGTTTACTCTTTTTCCTTTTTATTTAGCTATTACTCTAATCTTACATAGAATATTATTGATTGACTTAGATGTCTAGACGTCTTAATATTCATTTATTCATCTTTTTCTTTATATATTATGATACAACTACAACATATTTCGAAAACATTTGAGCATAATAAAACACCTGTTTATGCTTTAAAAGATATTAATATCCATGTTCCTAAAGGGCAGGTTTATGGTGTTATTGGCAAATCTGGAGCGGGGAAAAGCACACTGATTCGCTGTATTAATCTGCTTGAAAAACCCACTAGCGGAAAAATAATTTTCGATAATCAAGATATTACAAATCTTTCAAATAGAAAATTAATTGACATACGTCGAAAAATCAGCATGATTTTTCAACATTTCAATTTACTTTCCTCACGTACTGTATTTGATAATATCGCTTTTCCTCTTGAACTGAATAGAACACCTAAAGCAGCAATTAAGCAAAAAGTAAATGAGCTTATCGAACTTGTTGGATTAACAGAGAAAGCAAATGTTTACCCAGCTAATTTATCGGGTGGCCAAAAACAACGTGTTGCAATTGCCAGAGCTTTAGCAAGCGATCCCAAAGTACTATTGTGCGATGAAGCAACCAGTGCGCTTGACCCTGAAACTACTCGTTCAATTTTGGCATTATTAAAAGATATCAACCAAAAATTTGGACTAACCATTTTATTAATTACCCATGAAATGGATGTAGTAAAACAGATTTGTGACCAAGTTGCCGTTATTAGTGATGGGAAACTAGTTGAACAATCATCAGTTGGTGAAATGTTTTCTAATGCTAAAACAGATATTGCGAAACAATTTATTCAATCAACTTTACACCTTAATATTCCTGATGATTATTTAATAAGGCTATCAGCTGAACATAAAGAAGGACTCAATCCTTTATTACGTTTAGAGTTTACTGGGGTTTCAGTTGATTTACCTTTGTTATCACAAATCGCTAAAGAATTCGAGATTGAAAGTAACATTATTAGTGCGCAAATGGATTATGCCGGTGGAGTTAAATTTGGCCTAATGCTCGCTGAAATGAGAGGGAAACAAAAAAGTATGACATCGGTAATTCAGTTTCTAGAAAAAAATAATACTAAAGTAGAGGTGCTAGGCTATGTTTGATTTTATTCCCTCTTTTAAACCTTTTGAATCACTATTTCGATACTTAACTCAATACAATTTCTGGGCTGATTTTGTTGCTTTTTGTTCATCCTTTAATGGTTTTAATGAAGCAATGCTATTCAAAATGGCGCAAGCAACAGATGAAACTCTTTTTATGGTCATCTTATCAGGTTTTTGGGGAACGATAATTGGATTACCCATTGGCATATTACTCTACACGACTCGTAAAGGACAAATATTAGATTGTTATGTTGCTAATAGCGTTATCTCATTTATTACTAATGTATTTCGTTCAATCCCTTTTATCATATTAATTGTATGGATTATTCCTTTCACTACTATTTTAATGGGCACCTTTATTGGTAAACAAGCAGCTGTCGTTCCATTAAGTATTGGCGTATCACCATTAATTGCACGTATGATTGAAAATGCATTGTTAGATGTGCCCAAAGGATTAATTGAAGCTGCTCGCTCAATGGGTGCAACACCACTACAAATTATATATAAGGTTTTATTACCTGAGTCATTACCTGTAATTGTCAATAGTATGACAATTACCTTAATTACCTTGACAGGATACATTGCAATGGCCGGAGCCGTTGGTGCTGGAGGTCTTGGTCAACTTGCGATTCAATATGGTTACAATGGCTACAAGCCTGCTATAATGAACACAGTCTTAGTTATATTAATTATTATTGTCTTTATTATTCAATTTATTGGCAATAGGATTGTTAAACGCGTTACACATCATTAATTTTGGAGAAATATATGTCTATTAAAAAGCTAGTACTTATTAGCACATTGGTAAGTGCATTTTTTTTAACTGGCTGTGATAATAATAAACAACCAGCCACAGCAGATAATAAACCAGCGGAGCCAGCTAAAGTGAACACGCTTAAAGTAGGAGTGATTTCAGGTCCTGAACAAGAAGTTGCTGAAGTAGTTAAACAACAAGCGAAAGATCTTTATAATCTAGATGTTGAACTAGTTATTTTTAACGATTACGTAACCCCAAACCAAGCATTAAATGATGGCTTAATTGAGGTAAATGCTTTCCAGCATAAGCCTTATTTAGATGAACAAATGAAAGAACGTGGTTATCAATTAGCTATAGTAGGCAATTCATTTGTTTATCCTATTGCAAGCTATTCTCATAAATTAAAACCCATTGATGAATCAGTGGAAACAGGAAAAGGTGTAAAAGTCACTTCACCACGCGGTGAAACCTTCTTCATTCCAGCTAATTCAACTATTGCTATTCCTAATGACCCAACAAACTTAGGCCGATCTTTACTTTTATTACAACATGAAGGAATGATTACAGTTGATAAATCTAAAGGTTTACTGCCAACTGTACTTGATATTACAAGTAATCCTTATAACTATAAGATTTTAGAACTTGAAGCACCAATGTTACCTCGTTCATTAGATGATGCACAAGTTGATCTAGCAATCATCAATAACGCCTTTGCAGGACAAGCAAACTTAACGCCAAGCAAAGATGGGATTTTTGTTGAGGATAAAGAATCACCATATGTCAACATTATCGTTTCGCGTGAAGCTGATAAAGATAACGAAAACGTGAAAAACTTTGTTAAAGCATACCAAACAGAAGCTGTTGCACAAAAAGCTGACCAAATCTTTAATGGTGGTGCAATTCGTGGTTGGTAATAATCTACCAATAATGATTGATTAATCTCAATTCCGCCGATGTTTATATCGGCGGAAAATTAATATAGAAATAATAAATTAAGTAACTAAAAAATTCGCCACCTGCTACCCATTAATAAAATCATCAACGTATAATGACATATCAAATTGAACCAATCGGCATTATCCGCTCACCTTATAGTGAAAAATTTGCCGTTCCAAGACAACCCAATTTAGTTAGTGCTGGGCAAGGTGAACTGTATTTATTAGCCCCTTATAATGATCCTATTAGTATTAAAGGATTAGAGCAGTTTTCACATTTATGGCTATTATTTCTATTTCACCACATCGCTCCTGAAAAATGGGGATTAACAGTTCGCCCCCCTCGTTTAGGTGGTAATAAAACAATGGGCGTATTTGCCACAAGATCACCATTTAGACCTAATCATATTGGACTTTCAGCAGTAGAATTAAAAGATATCATTGTTGAAAATAAACAGGTTATTTTAAAATTAGGCAGCCTTGATTTGGTTGATGGTACACCCATTATTGATATCAAACCTTATCTCCCTTATTGTGATAGCCATTCAGAAGCACATGCAGGATACGCACAATCCATTCCAGAAAAAAAACTAGCTGTAGCATTTTCACAAAAAGCACAATTAGTTTTAGAGCTACAAAAACAAAATTATCCTCAACTCACTGAATTAATTACACAAGTCATTTCTCAAGATCCAAGGCCGGCCTACAAGCAAAAGAACCTTAATGAACAAACATATGGACTTACACTCTACCATTTTAATATTAGATGGAGAATCATCACTCAATACGCACTTATTGAAGATATCTATGTAAGTAGTAAGTAAAAAATCTTCATTAGTCTAAACATTTTAAACTGAAAAAATTGCTTACTATTTGCAATGGAAAATAGGTTTACCCATTTTCTTAACAAGATTGTTATACAACACCGTTAAAAATAGCTTGGCATCTTTTTGGTCTTCTGTTAAATTGAATATGAGTTTAATTCCCTATATTCCACTTTACCATTAAGGTTATTAATAGCCTTAATGGTATTTTTCTATGAAAAATTAATGATAATGTATGTTACGTTTGCTTCTCATTTCAGCAATATCGATTGTATCAAATAGATAATGTTTACCACAATAATCACAATGGATATCAATCTTACCATTATCCTCCCTTAGGATTTCATCAATTTCATTATCAGGTAAAGTCATTAAACTATCTTCGCAACGTTGACGTGAACATCCACACTTAAAAGTAATATCATGTGTTTCAAAAAGACGCACTTCCTCTTGGTTATATAACCGATATAAAATCTCATCAGTAGAAAGTTGAAATAACTCATCACTCGTCATTGTCTCAGTTAATGCGCTAAGATGCTCAAATGACTCAGCGGTATTCTCATTGGCAGGCAAAACTTGCAATAAAATACCAGCTGCCATTGGCTTATTGTTATGTACTCCAGTTTTAACAAATAAGCGTGTAGGAAGTTGCTCTGATTGCATAAAATAATTTTCGATACAACCAATAAGTGTATCTTTCTCTAGTCCAACGATGCCTTGATAACGTTCACCATGCTTTGGTGTAATAGTAATAACAATATAACCATTGCCAACCATATCTTTAAGCGTAGCATCATCAGCAATATCACCGTTAACCCGAGCAACACCACGTAGCTGCTGTTGATCATTGCCATTAACAACCGCTAAAGATAACGCGCCATCACCTTGTAACTGGACAGCAATATCCCCTTCAAATTTTAGTGTTGCCGTTAATAGGCTGGTTACAACCAATAATTCACCCAGCAAGTTTTGTACCGCAATTGGATATGTATGATTATCTAAAATTGCCTGATATGTCTGTTCAAGACGAGTAATTTCACCACGAATAGGATGATTATCAAATAAAAACCGATTTAAAGTATCCATATTAATTGTTGCCACCTTGTTGCCTATCATATTTAAATTTAATCAAATTACGTCGCTCCTTTTTATCCGGTCTTCTATTAGGATGCGGCATTGTCAATGCATTAAGCTTACGTGCTTGTGCTACTGCTTCTCGTTTAGCAATACTTTCAAGGGTTTCTTGATAAAGTTGTTGAGCTTCAATGGCTGTTCTTCGTTGTTCACTAATAGCTAAAATTTGAATTGTTTTTTGATCCGAACCTTGGCGAAGTGTTAAGATTGCACCAATTTCAACAATTTTACTTGGTTTAGTGCGTTGACCATTATAGTGCACTTTGCCACCTTCAACCATTTCGCGAGCTAATGATCTAGACTTATAAAATCTTGCAGCCCAAAGCCATTTATCTAATCTTACAAGAACCATTACACCCTCATATTACACTTATTATTGAGTTTATTTTATACCCAAACGCATATAGTACCTTAAACATCATAACAATCCATATAAGGATCTTTTTATAAAAGTCAATGCTCAAAATTGATAATATAATCATTCCCGTTTGCAGAAAATGTACCTGAAAAACTAAATGGCAATAATTTACCATTTAAATTAGCTGAATAATTAATAGCTTTTGGTGGTTGATTTACTAATTTCCAATTTTCTAGTAGTGAACTTGTTACACCATAAGCATTAAATTGCAAAGATAATGGTTCACTTTTCGATAAATCAACTGTTGCTCTTGACTCAATCATTCCCCCACTAGCTAAAGTGCTAAAAATTAACGAAGGATGGTTTTCATAATCAAATGTTAGAACCAGATCGGGATAACGAATATCAATTCGGTTAACTGAACCTTTTTCAGATTTAAAAAAGACAATTCCTGAGAAGATTCCTAATTTTTGATCTTTCGCTAAAGTGACATTGGTACCAGAAACTTGAAAATTATATAGGCTAAAAGGGAAATCACTCTGTGTTCTAATTATCAAACTTTGTAAAATCGTAAGCTTATCAATTTTGATATCTCTAAAAATATTAGGTAACACAAATAGATCTAACTTTTCAGGAATCTCATAATTAATATCGGCTAAGGTTAATTGTTCTAGATGTAAAGTATTATCTTTCCAATTTCCAGCAAAATTGATACTACCTTTATTCCATTTTGCTAATACTCTTTGAATTGTCACTTCTTGATCATAGGATGATAATTGCACTAATACCGACGAAAACAATTCATCATGCCAAACAACATGATCAGCAGTAAAAATAACAGCACTTTGATCAAAGTGCCACTGTTTATCATAACGAAGATTAGTCGCTTCAATATTGCCTTTTTCAATTAAAAAGCTAGGTAACTGTATGCTGCTTTCAAATATTAATAATTGTTTAATCATCAACTTTGGCAGAACATGAGAATATTTATTAAGTACATTATCTTCCGCTGATTGCCAGTTTATATTGTACAGCTTTAATTGATCGATATTTAAACTATTGTCCGTAAGGATTTTTAATTTACTGACAAAAAAACCGTCATTAACATTGCCACCTAAATTAGTTATGGTTGTAACACCATCTCGATGAAAACCTTGAATGAGCAGTGATTTTATTGGGATTTGCTTTACTAAAACCTTTTGCGACGTAAAATCAAATTGGTATTTATCCGCGCCTGAAGAAGCAAAGGGTTTAATGCCTCCATTGATTTGGGTGAACGAAAGCGTTTCCTTTCCATTATTAACCAGAATATTAGCATTTGAATTGACAAATTTTAACGTATTGGTTGAAAAATCGTAATGACTAAATTGCGTATCATTAATATTAATATTGCCATTAATGACGATAACATAGTTAAAATGAGTTAATTGCCAAAGATTACTTTTATCTAATCCTACGACTAATTTAGGAACATTAACAAGCTCTTGCCTATTAGAGCTGACAACAACATCATCAAAAACTAATTCATAGGAATTTGAAAATGAGTGATGAACTCCGCCGATTGAAATTTTAAAAGAACTTAATTTGGATAATTGCTGACTGACTATCTTGGCACCAAAAGAGGTTTGCACAACAAAATAAGACAATAATACCAAAAACCAGACAATAGATAGGGAGATGATTATGTAAAACCGTAATCGTCGCATAAATAAATTTAATTGTTATAATGAACTACTAATAATTACCTTACGATAACCGATTTTAATAAAAATAGCATCCCATTTTCGGTATGAATGATTTGTTATTAAGCTAACTTGACAGTTAAGATATAAACATTCACCATAATGTTATTTTAAATAACTAACAGAACAATTCACTTCTCCTTTCTTTTAATTAAGATAAGGAGGAGTGGTTTTTTATCTAATATAAGTAAAAACGGGAGATACCTAGATGAAACAAATCCCAATGACAGTTAAGGGAGCTGAATTATTACGAGCCGAGCTTGAAGAGCTAAAAAATGTCAAAAGACCACAAATAACGGCAGCAATAGCCGAAGCAAGAGCACACGGCGATTTAAAAGAAAATGCTGAATACCATGCAGCAAGAGAGCAGCAAGGTTTTTGTGAAGGCCGCATTCAAGAAATTGAAGGCAAATTATCGCAAGCACAAATAATTGATATCACCAAAGTAAAAAATACTGGACGTATTATTTTTGGCGCAACAGTAACCGTCATAAATATTGAAACGGACGAAGAAACAACCTATCGCATTGTTGGTGATGATGAAGCTGACTACAGACAAAATCTTATTTCTGTCAACTCACCTATTGCTAGGGGGTTAATTGGCAAAGAAGACGGTGATACCGTACAAATTAAAACGCCGGGCGGTGATGTAGAATTTGATATTGTTAAGGTTGAATATATCTAATATTGAACATCTATCTTCAATAAAGGCAGATAAACAAACAGGGCACATAGCCCTGTTGTTGTATTTATTTAGGCAAAGAGATTTTTTTATCTTCGCTTGGTCTAAAAATCGTGAAAATTGATCCCACTTGTTGCACAGGTAATGCTTTAGTTTCACGAATAATGGCATCACAAATGAGTTTTTTAGTTTCGCGATCCTCAGCGGATACTTTAATCTTAATTAGCTCATGGAAATTTAGGGCATTTTCAATTTCGGCAAGCACGCCTTCGGTAAATCCATTAGCGCCAATCATCACAATAGGTTTTAAATGATGAGCTTCACTTTTTAAATACTGTTTTTGTTTATTCGATAAATTCATTAAATTTTTATCACATTAAGTTGCAATTTTGTTATTCTACCCTTATATATATTTGTAATCAATGAAGTGACCTCTTTACATTAAGGATTTATTCGCTGTGAGTAATAAAAAACGCTCAGCGAGCTCAACACGTTGGCTCAATGAACATTTTAATGATCGCTTTGTACAACAAGCACAAAAAAAAGGCTTACGCTCTAGAGCATGGTTCAAACTCGAAGAAATACAAAAAAGTGACAAATTATTTAAACCTGGCATTACCGTTGTTGATTTAGGTGCTGCCCCTGGTGGTTGGTCACAATATGTTGCATCGCTTATTGGCAATAAAGGGCGCATTATTGCCTGTGATCTATTGCCAATGGACCCCATTGTTGGGGTTGACTTTCTTCAAGGCGATTTTCGCGATGAAGCAGTTTTAAAAGCTTTACTTGAGCGGGTTGGTGAAGAAAAAGTCCAAGTTGTTATGTCAGATATGGCACCGAATATGAGTGGACAACCGGCTGTTGACATACCGAGAGCAATGTATTTAGTTGAGCTAGCATTAGATATGTGTAAAGACGTGCTTGCGCCTAATGGCAATTTTATTGTAAAAGTGTTTCAAGGCGAAGGATTTGAAGAATATCTAAAACAGGTGCGATCAATGTTTAAAACCGTCAAAATTCGCAAACCTGAGGCTTCACGCGCAAGGTCTCGAGAAGTTTATATTGTTGCAATGGGTATGAAGTAGCCAGTTGTATAATTTTGTAGTACCATACTTTGTTAAATTTGGTCGTAACTGTTAATTTTTATGAGAGGTTTTTCTTTTGAACGACATGGTAAAGAATTTACTGATCTGGGGAGTTATCGCTGTAGTATTGATTGCTGTATTTAACCAATTCAGCTCAATATCCAATAGTGGTCCCCAAGTCAATTATACCCAATTTAATTCCGATATCACGACTGGTAAAATCCAAGAAGTGCATATTAACGGACGCGAAATTGTTGCCACAACCAAAAATAATGGCAATTATGTCACTTATATCCCTTATTTTGATGAAAAACTAATGGATGATTTGTTAGCCAATAAAGTACCCGTCTATGGTAGTCCTGATGAAAAACCAAGCCTAATAGGTAGTATTCTCATCTCTTGGTTCCCTATCATTTTACTCATTGGTTTTTGGCTATTTATGATGCGCCAAATGCAAGGTGGTGGTAAGGGTGGCCCAATGTCAGTTGGTAAAAGTAAAGCGAAAATGTTAACGCCAGACCAAGTCAAAACAAAATTTACCGATGTTGCTGGCAGCGAAGAAGCAAAACAAGAAGTCACAGAAGTTGTCGACTTTTTACGCGATCCAGGCAAATATCAAAAATTAGGTGGGCGCATACCAAAAGGGATTTTAATGGTAGGACCACCGGGAACAGGTAAAACCTTACTAGCAAGAGCCATTGCGGGTGAAGCCAATGTGCCTTTTTTTAGCATTTCAGGTTCTGACTTTGTTGAGATGTTTGTGGGTGTGGGGGCATCGCGAGTGCGCGATCTCTTTGAACAAGCCCGTAAACACGCACCTTGTATTATCTTTATTGACGAAATTGATGCCGTCGGTCGCAAGCGTGGCGCTGGCTCAATGGGAGGTCATGATGAACGTGAACAAACATTAAACCAAATGTTGGTTGAAATGGATGGGTTTGAGGCTAATAGTGGCATCATTATCATCGCTGCAACTAACCGAGTTGATATATTAGATTCGGCATTACTCCGTCCTGGTCGTTTTGACCGTCAAGTGCAAATTGGCTTACCAGACATGAAAGGCCGTGAACAAATTCTTGCTGTTCATGTACGCAAAGTTCCGTTGGGTTCTGATGTCAACTTATCGGTATTAGCTCGTGGCACACCAAATTACTCTGGCGCAGAACTTGCTAATTTAGTTAACGAAGCTGCGCTATTTGCTGCACGTCGTAATAAACGAGTCGTTACCATGGAAGAATTTGAGGAAGCCAAAGACAAAATCAATATGGGAACTCAACGCCGTTCATTATCTATGACGAAAGAACAATTAACGAATACTGCTTACCACGAAGCTGGGCATGCGATTGTTGGTTATCTTGTGCCAGAACACGATCCACTTCATAAAGTAACTATCATCCCACGTGGACGAGCATTAGGTGTAGCATTCTTTTTACCTGAAGGTGACCAAATTAGCCAGAGCCGAACTCAATTAGAATCAAAAATATCTACCGCTTATGCTGGCCGAATTGCTGAAGGATTAATCTTTGGTGAAGATAAAATTACATCGGGTGCATCAAGTGATATTCAATATGCATCTAATGTTGCTCGAGCAATGGTAACCCAATGGGGATTCTCAGAACGTTTACCGCCTGTATTATTTGAGTACGAAGAATCATCTTATGGACCATTGAAAAAAATTTCAGATAGTACTGCTCAAATTATTGATGAAGAAGTTGACGCTATTATTCAACGTAACTATCAACGTGCAAAAACTATCTTAACGGAAAATATTGATATTCTTCATGCCATGAAAGATGCACTGTTAAAATATGAAACAATCAATAAACAACAAATTGATGAACTGATGAATCGTCAACCTGTCACACCTCCAGATGGTTGGACAGAAAGCGATGAAAAAGCAGCAAATGATGGTAGTAACACATCACCACAATCAGAAAGTTAATTTGCTTTAATAAAAATAACGCGCTACGGCGCGTTTTTTATCGGTAAAATAAAAATAACTTACACATTTGCAGGAATAAAAACCACAATTACATTGAACATTTCACTTTAATTGTGCTTAATAACTTTAAAGATCATTTAAACGACTGCATCATTAATTTTAATCAAATAAGGTTTTTAATCATGGAAATACATTTTCAAAATCAAGTGATAGATCTTTCATTTCCACAAGTGATGGGCATTGTTAATATGACGCCAGATTCATTTTCTGACGGTGGCAACTATAACAACCTTGATGATGCTATGCGTCGCGTTGACAGCATGATTCAAGCTGGTGCAACATTTATTGATGTCGGCGGTGAATCAACGCGCCCTGGTGCAGCCGAAGTTTCGGTTGATGAAGAGCTTAACCGCGTTGTGCCATTAGTTGAAAAAATTGCTCGTTATTTTGATGTTTGGATTTCAGTTGATACCTCAAAGCCACAAGTCATAGCTGAATCAGCAAAAGTTGGAGCACACCTAATTAATGATGTTCGAGCCTTAACAGAACCTGGTGCACTTGAAACAGCAGCTCAAACAGGACTACCAGTTTGTATTATGCATATGCAAGGCGCGCCTAAAACCATGCAAAATGCACCACACTACCAGCAAGATATTTATCAAGAAGTTGACCAATTTTTTGGCAAACACATTGATCGTTGCATAAATGCCGGTATTAACCGCGAAAAAATTATATTGGATCCCGGTTTTGGATTTGGCAAAACACTAGCACACAACTACCGTCTATTGGCAACACTCGAAAAGTTCCATCATTTTAACTTACCTTTATTAGCGGGCATGTCTCGAAAATCCATGATAGGACAAGTATTAAATGTGCCACCGCAAGAACGTATGCTAGGTAGCGTATCGTGTGCTGTGATTGCAGCAATGAAAGGCGCACACATTATTCGCGTACACGATGTTAAAGAAACTTTCGATGCATTAAGAATTGTACAAGCAACCCTTGCAGAACAAGGTTAATTGTATAAAGAAGATGTTTATTTAAACGGTTGGGTTTGAATTGTCGGCATATTCTTACGCCGAATAAATGACAATATAAAACTTTGGGTGTTGTGAAAAAATCGTTGTGTTTTTTTCTATAAAAATCGCTCATTCTACATAAGTTGTATGCTTACTATGGGCTATTTACATAACTATTCATTCCTTATGTTATATTTCTTGTAAAAAATATTCAGGATTCTATACCGTTTCGTGATGAGTCGAAGCTTCGCAGTAACTATTCGTTAAAACATGCGATCAGCATCGCATCAATCAGAAATTCACAAAACCACCTAGCTCAAACAACTGAGAAAACCGAAAACGATAGGGACTTGAATGCAGACAAGGCATTTACTTTCAGACTGTATTTTTGTAAAAAATATTCAGGATTCTATACCGTTTCGTGATGAGTCGAAGCTTCGCAGTAACTATTCGCTAAAACATGCCATCAGCATCGCATCAATCAGAAATTCACAAAACCACCTAGCTCAAACAACTGAGAAAACCGAAAACGATAGGGGCTTGAATGAAGACAAGGCATTTACTTTTAGGCTGTATTTTTTGTAAAAAATATTCAGGATTCTATACCATTTCGTGATTAGTTGAAGCTTCACAGTCACTATTCGTTAAAACATTCGATCAGCATCATAATTAATCAGGAATTCACGATACCCGCTTGCTAACGGGACTTTCATGGCGATGTGGCATAACCAGCAAATAGTTAGAGATGTAAAAGAGAGAGAACAAAAGCTTAAGCAATGTCTGGTTAAAAGCCCTATGTGTTTTTAGCGGGTTAATTTAATCATGCAATGTAAATAACCCGATATTTTCTTACATAGATTACGCTTAGTATGATAGAAAATGATTTAAAAAAATGATATATGATTTTTTAAATCACCAAGCAAAATTTTATTATCATCATTTTCCCAACCTAGATTTTTTGCAATTACCTTTACGGGTGAAACTCGATTCTATCACCAAATTCTTTTTTAGTTTAAGTAAAAGTAACTGAAAGACTTATTTTATTCATTTGTTCCCCATTTTGCCAAAATAAATACCGATGCATAATTAGCCTATATCAGCTTAAATATGAACTACTGTTTCTTAACTATATCTATAACTGCGATCTTTTCGTGTATATTTCAAACACGCTTTACCGTCGGGCATAAAATAAGTCCCATACTTAACTAGTCCACCTTCTTTAAAATGACAAATAAGTTCATAACCAAGCACCATTGAATCACTGCTTTCTTCCGCAATATTAACCTTAATTGATGCAAGCCTTGGTTCATAAAGAAGCAGTGTTTTCTCAATTGCTCTCATTAAAATATAAGCCGATGACGGTAAAGCTTGAAAGATCGTTGACATATCGGGTAATCCATAATCTGGCATGTGTTTTACAGCGCCTGCTCGACTATTTAAAATACGTTCAATATTATCCATTACGCTGATAATTGTCTGTTCATTTTCACTTACATCTTCAACGGCTATGCCTGATTCAAAATAACCATAAAGCTGGTCGTATAATGAAGCACTCATTTATTTTTCTTCCACCAATTTTATTGTGTATTGACTTGCGATTATTTGACGTGGTTGAGTAATGTTTAAGTCTCCACGTTTTAACACTAGTCGCCAGCTATTATCTTTTAAGTCTGGTTCTTTATAAAGCGCAGCAATACCTACCGCTTTAGCCTTTTTATCAAATGCAACATCAATAGAAATCGCGGTATCTGGTTTTAATACTATTTCTTTACTTTCAATCAATGAATCTTTTAGTTCATCACTATCTTGATCAACTAACTCTTGATAAGCAACAGAATTAAAAACGTCAGCTTCTTTTAATTGATAAATTCGAATCACAACTGGTGAGGATCGCCCTTCATCATCTATATTTAACTCAGCTCTTGCTGTAATATCTAAATGTAAAGTTCTTACATCCCATTTAAAAACAGAGTTGCTCAAATCAGTCGCTTTTTCTGAGACACTTTGCGCAATACCACATCCTGTTAGACACATAGTTAATAAGATAGTAATGAATATATTAATTATTTTCATATTTATTTCCTTTCTTTATATTATGCTGCATAACTAATGCCGCAATAGCAGCCTAAATTTACAGCGACTTCATCTTGAATAGGTTCACCATCTACTGCTTTTTTAGTGAACGATGCAGTTTGCCCTAATCGACTATTTTTAGATACCAATTGACTACGAGGTAAAAATTGACGCTGAATATAGAGCGTCATTTTGGCATCCACTTGATATCCCAAGTAAGCGCGTAATAGAGCCAATAAGTCATGATATAATTTCCCACCAGGTAGTAAATCTGCGATCTGGCTTTCATATTGTGGAGTAATAGCAATATGGACGGTTTGATTACATTCTCTAAAGCGAGATCCTAATATAGCGCCACCATCTAAAGCAGCTCGTTCATGCCGTTTTCCCCCCAACTGTGCAGGGTTATCAATTGAGTGCCAAACTGGATGAAACTCACTTACAACAACTTTTGCATCATTGACTAACACTCGTACTAATCCAACTATTCCTTCGGCTGTACGTGTTTTTTGTGTAATTAAACCTAATAATGCTAAAAACCGAGATAGTGGCGTACCAATTTGTTTACTTGTCCCTTCTATACCAAATCCCGTTAATCCAAGTAAACATAGTGATATCGGATCTTTTCCACCATCTAAAAAGCTTGCCGGATAATGATATTTCAACCAAATCCGATAAAATTGGGTTATTATTCGATGGTTAAATATATCTAAAAAGTCGGTCATGGCTTGATAGTTTTCTTCACGGCGAATAATATTATCAAGTAAGCCGAGTGGTAATGCAGCATCAACACCATACAACCCTAAAAATCGAGTTCTAACTGTAGTTGGCCGATTGATATAAGGTGCCCTCTCTATATATTTCAATTCACTTGCAGGAAAAGACATATCGATAGATGGAGCAAAACGCAAAGGATCCGCTGTTGGGGTTTCGTGTTTACCCAATACAGGACCATCTGCATAAATTTGTTCAATTAACTGACAAAAACGATAAAAATTGATTTTTGGCAGGTTCTTTTCAAGAGCCTGCATTAAAGGACTGCTTTCGATGCTTTGCTGTGATGCCATACAATTTTATTTCCTGTTGGTAAAACTATAATCGCTAATTGCGTAAATAAGTTAACATCGGCATATAATGCAAAAAATTGGTGTAACAACTCACCAAAAAGCATCACATCACCATCACCTGTAAATTGGTAACTATTAATTGTCACCTCAATTTCTATACCACGTTGTAACATCCCTTTTTCAATACGTTTAATCATTCGATGAGAAACTTCTACTATTCCCTCTAAACGCCGGCGATTTAATTCGTTATCTGTCCAATCATATAAAGCAAGCGTTCCACGCAACACCTCTGCATTCATTAATGACAGATAATTAGGCGCTAAATGCGATAGCACTCGCCAATAAAAGCGATCTTCTGTTGGTGGATAACAAGGTAACGTTGGAGAGCATAAATTTCGCACTTTTGCGATAAAATTTTGCGAATGACACAGCTCATGAATTCGGGCATTACGTAAGGCTTTACGCGGTAACATGCCATTAGTACCAGTGATGCGTAATGATAAAGTTTCTGGCTCAAGCTCATCGTCTTTATCCCAAATTTTACCGCCCAAAATCAACCAAGTATCATGTAAACCTGAAGCACCTTTGCGAACTCGGGTATGATAGTACCTTTCTGGGGCATCATGCCGTAACATACCACCCCGATGTTTAAAGCTCGTAAAAGGGACATAGTGGTAACGTCCATTACGAGTGATAGACTCGACATGCTCAACAGAATGAACCTCAACATGTCCACTTTGACGCAATAATGGACGAAGCAAATATTCACTTTCTAATTGGTTAACAACAATAGGATCAGCTTCCATATCGAATAAATTAATGGCTGGTACACAATGCAAACGGATATTACTATGGTCAAAAGGCATATCACTTGGCCAAGTTTGATTAAGCAATAGTTCGATATCAATGTAATCACACTGTTCCGCAATAGCATGTTTCTCTAATCCATGTAAATCAACAAACATAAATTTTTCACGAAATGCAAAATACTCTAATAATAGTTGATACCCAGCAAAAGCATTATCAGGTTTTAGCCACAAACGCTCATCGTCACCAAAACCAACTGGGGTTATTTTACCTTGCAAATTTATGCGTTTTTCAGGTTGGGTTGCATAACGCAAATATATTGAAGCTACTTGCTGTGTTAACGCATAATATAACGCTGATGCAATCGGTCCATCTGCATTTAAATATAATCGTAGTCGGGACAAGTCAAGTAGTTGAAGATCAGCTAACTCACCAAAACGGAGACGAAGAGTAATCATGCTTCGACCATCATGATTGATACCTATTTTTGCTTGACTGATTTGTATTGGTTGTAGTGTCACTGCTTGTGTCGTACGATATGGACACTGCGTACCTGCCTGACCAAGTGGTTCTGTCTGTACTTGTAATCCTTTAGGAATCACTTCAGGGCAAGATAATGTCATATAATTTGGCGTTAATTCAATAATAGACAATGACGGAATTAACCGCAAATAGTGTGGCCAAAGTAGACTCACTAAACTTTCAGTAAGTTCCGGTAAATCATCATCAATTTTTTGGCGTAGCCGCCCAGTTAAAAAAGCAAAGCCTTCAAATAATCGCTCCACATAAGGATCACGATCACCAACGCGATCTAAATTCAGTTGACTTGCTCTATCAGGATGAATTTTCGAAAATTCTTTTCCTGCATCTCGCAAGTAACGCATTTCTGATTCATAATAACGTAAAATTAAATCATCCATTGTTTATCTCTTTATTTTTTATATTATTTAGTCTGATTATTTTTTATCGTTGATAAAATTACATCACACTTAATGCCCTTGCTGGATCTAGTTGGATTAGCTCTTGTTGTAATAACTCAACTAACTCTAACAAATGTGGCTTGATTATTTCTTTAGATTTTGTTTTTTGCTTGATTAATCGCAATAAACATCGCTTAACCTCAAACAACAATTCTTGCTCCCACTGTAATAATGTCAAGGATTTTTGTTGATTATTTAAACCAATAAATAGCTTTAATGCAATATCTTGCTTACCAAGCTGATCTGCAACTCTTGCCTGTGTATATTGCAATAAAAAGCGTTGTTTAGGGGAACGTAACAATGGCAAGTTTTGTAGCCAATAAAACGCTTTTTCTAAACTTTCGGCATGAGCTAGCTCTAAAGCTTGTTTTTCAATTTCATTCCAATCATCATCAGCAGATACTGCAATGGGTTGCATACTGTCACCTTCATCTAAATGATGAATACGCGCATTATTTGCAATCCAATCTAATGTTTCATCATCAGCAAATGGCATACCATTTTCAAAAAATAGGTGTTCAACACCATTTAACCGCTCTAACATTAAACCAATATCGGTTAAATAAATATCCGCCCATGATTGATAAGGCTGTCCCATTTTTTGTAACGACATTACCGTTGCCCGTTGCAAATCTAACCAAAAATGATTAGCGCTTTCCATAAAAGCAGCTTCGACACGTTCAAAAAGCTCTGACCATTGTTGTTGAAGAATTAAACGGCTAATATGCTGTTTAAGCTCTGTTCTTGGGGCCGGTAGTCGTGTTTTTCCCCGATGATCAGCAGGAGGTAAATCAATAATCGTATCCCATCTCAGCACCCTTAAAAAGCGACCAGCGGCAAGATAACCATCAGGCTTTTCACGCAAAAAAGTCGCCATTTTACGGGCCAGATCGAGCAAATCACGTTGAGAACCAATCTTCATTCCAGTTATATTCTTAGGTGAATCTAATTGCGAAGAAGGTTCTGGAGCTACCGAAGTGGCTTGCGCAACATTGGCCGTTTTAGTAGGTTGACTTATGCCATTATTAAAAAAGTGAACTAACGCTGACAAATCGGGGGAATCAATGGGTTGATTAGGATCATCACTAACAAAAAGTTTTTGGCAACAATGATCAATTTGATTTAACGCAACAATAATACGCGTCAAGCAAAGTTCAGGTATAGGGCGTAATTGAGTAAGTTGATCAACAAATTTTGCATTAGCAAGCCATTCTACCGCATTTTTACGAATATTATGCCGTGAAGGATAAATTGATGAACCAAATTTATCCAGTAACCCAGCTAACAGCTCAACACCATCAGCAAAGCCATCCGCACCATCGATATATAAGCGTGCCAAACAATAATAAGTTGCAACACGAATATCTTTACTATTTTGTTTTAATATTGTTTCACTTTCAGTAATAATCAGTGGGTAATCAACCCCTGACAATTTTGCGATCTCTTCTTTAATTTCTTGGAATGTGTCGTGATAGGTTAAATCCTCGCCTGTAGGCTTGTCTGGTGCAATGGGTTGCAACCAGTCATTCCAACGTTGGTTTAACTCCCTTGTCACAGATTGACTAGGGGTTTGTTGCCCTAAAAAACGGCTTAATAATTGGCTAAACATAATAATAATCCAATATTTTATTTTAATTAATTGTTATTCAAATACCGTTTTCGGTAAAGTAAAATTACGTAACTTCAATAATGTTAACGGACCACCCCCTAGCTGAGTACGTAAAATAAATCTTAACTTACGTTGATCTGGCGCTTTCCAAACAATTTCATAACGACTTGAATCCAACGGTTTGACAGAAGCTGATCCAAGTAAACGGATCCAAGCCCAATCACCACTATAGTATTGATAAAGCCGTAATCCTGACGTATCACTACTCCAGCTTAGCTGTGAATAAGGTGAGTATCCATCGCCTGGCCAATTAAAGCGTTTCCAAGTAGGAGACTGGTTAAAATACTCCAGCTTTTGCTTATTAACCACCAATTCTGTCCGCGTAATTTTGCTACCACTACGCGGCATGATATCAAATGATAAAGCGACATCCCCTGTTGTGAGCAGTTCTGCCGATAATTCATTAAATAATTCTAACGCATCAAGAAACTTAGGTGAAAAATTAAGACCTTGAGCACTGACAGAATTTATAACCCAACTTCCACCTTTCTTTTCCAATACTCCACTTAGCTCACTGGTGATAAAACTATCAATAATTCCTGTATCAGCACGTAAAAAACGGGCTAGCTCAGCCAATGATGCTTCGTTGTCACTATTTTTAAAAGGATAGCGACCAGCAAAAGATTTTTCCCATTGACTAACAATATAATTTTGCCAAACCTCATTAAAACTATTGGCTGCTGGTGCTAATACCACTTGCCATGATTGTTCTAGCGGTCGTTTAAATAAGCTATAACCAAATCCAGACCACTCTTCACCTAAATTAGCGGCAATTAAGTTTCCATAATCTCGCGTTTCGGTTAAATCAATCGAAGTACCTTTAAAAACACTTTTCGCTAATCCCTGCATCATCGCTTGGGGATCGGCACTATTGGCTATATTTTGTAATTTTAAACGAACTTGAGTAATGCGTAACAAATAGGTCTGCAAAGAAAGTCCATTCGTATTGTTATTATTAAGCAAACTGGTAACAGGTAAAAATGTTGCTGTTAATGGTCCAGAGGCCTCGTTATTTATCGGCAATCCTGTCTTTGATTTATTTCCAATCAACTCTTGGGCAGAACGAATTAAATTATCGGATAAACCATCACCTGAATAAGCAACTTCAGACTGATACTTAACCACGTTGAGTAAAGCAATTAAAGGAGACTGACGAGTATCAGCAAGTAATGTAAGTTGCTCAATAACATCTGAAACATTATTAGATGAATGCCACTGAATTGTATTTAAAAAGTTTAACCATGCAGCACCATATTCACTAAAATAACGGTCGGTTAGTTGTTTTTTTAACGTATCAGGAGAAATTGAAGCCGTTAAATCATTTTCTCCATCACTCAATACCCAATCAATTTGTTCTTTTCGATATTTTGCCACCTCAGCAATTTCATCTTTAATAGTATTATCCCAAGCTTTGCGGGTATAAACGCCAGGAATCTCGGTATCCGTTGAAAACAGCATTTGACTGTCTAACCCTTCCAGTAACTGATTCAAATTTTGATTTGCATAATGCTGGCTCGCTCGTTGAATCATCTCTTGATAAAGTGTATTAACAGCATTTTGTACACCAATTTTATTAATTAAAATTTGTCTAACGTCTTTAACCAAACGAGCATCATTACTTTGCGCCCAATCAGGATGTAAATTAAGCATCTGTCCCCAAAAACGAACCAAATCAGGCATAAGTCGTTGCCAATCACCATCACTCACACCTTCTGGCGCTCGCCATTTAGTTGTAGCAAACTGACTCAAATAAAGCCCATCACTCTTATCTGGGTATCCCATCATTAAATAGGCTTTTAATACATCATATGCAGAATCAACTAATTTTTCCCGACGAGGATCACCTGGTGGTAATTCAGTTAATAAGTTCAAATAATCGGTCATGATATTATGAAATGGCGTAGCAATATTACGTGAATTTGTTGCACGATAGGTAAGCCACATTCTTTTAAGTACCTCATCATTATGATTTAAGCCAAAACGATTAAATAAGGGCGCACCATGTTGTTGACGATAAAGTAACTGCTCTAAATGCTGTTGTAACTGCTGTTGTATTTGCAACCGTGCAGTATAATCTTGTTTAATGGAATCATCAGCTTGCTTAACAAGTTCAAAACTATCATCAATAAGCGATGCATTTCGAAAATACGAAGTACACAGCGCTATACACATTACGCCCATAAGTGAAAGTAGTGCATAACAAGACCAAATATCCCATTGGATCCCCATGCGTCGCCCCATTTGTGAATTAGCATCATCTCGAATTGATTGCCATGTAGGAGTCATGGCTAAAGAATGCTCAAAAATGGGCATATTTTCATTATTTGACTTTGATTGAGGAGGAGTAAAAAAGAGTCCTCGAACATGAGGAGAATAAGGAAAAGCAATTAGAGATGTTAAATAACGTCTAATATTCGTGATATCGCGCTTAACTAAATCCTGACTTAGTTTGAGCAAAAACGAATAACAAGTATTATCTTTAAGTTGTCTTACGCCTCGTTGACTACACTCTTTTGCTAATTGATTAAGAGACACAACAACCGATTCCATGTCCTCTTGTTTTAACTCAGTGAAAAGCACGCCAACACTCTGCTCTACCCGCCCTGTTTGTGACCATTCACACAGCTGCCCCGCAACTAAATAAAGCGGCGCAGACCATTTTAAAACTTTATTACGAGCTTGTAGCTTTAATACCGCCTTTTCAAGCAATAATTGTTGTTGGCGGTTATCATTAAGATAATGCTTAGGCGCAATCCAAATAACTGCATCAAGCGGTTTGCTAAAAAATGGTAAAATACGCGAGAAATATTTTTTTAAGGTTTCTAACCATTGTGTATTTGGCTCATCTTGAATATCGCCACCGTACACCATGAGTGTATTATCAGACAATTGCCATTGATCTTGTGACAAATTAGGTAATAAATGCTCAACGTCAGAGTGATGACCCAAAACTAAACATTTACAAACTTTATAACGCCAAAAAAAGCCATAACGATATCGACACTGTTTTTGAATATCCAGAAATTCAGCAAATGGAATGACTTTTCGTTGTTTTTGCTTTTTATTTTCTGTTGGGTTAAGTCCCTCACGCTTAGCTTTTTCTTGATTCCATAATTTGCATCCCATTGTGAAAATAGCAGGTAAACATAACAAACCTAATAGCAGTAACATTACTTGCACCCAAATGGTGGTTTTTTCCTTCATTGTGTCATAACCAAACTTATCACCAAAAAAAATAAGTGCTAAGGTTAATAATATAGCGCCTAAAAATATAAGCAAAATATAACCAATGTTTTTCCATTTATTTTTCATTTATTATTCCCCATTTACTGCTGTTACGACTGAAAGCAACCATTGATTTTGGTTTATTGCAGCAATTAAATTATTTTGTTTTGTTTGAATTACCGTTTCGCACGTCAATGCTAGTGAAAGCCAGAAAGAAAATTCTGTTTGATTACCAACAATACTTTCTAATTGATACATCTGTTCAGGCGAAATTTCCCATTCAGCCAACTGTTTAGTAACATCTACTTGTTTTTTGTTATCAAGATTTGAAAACCAAAGTTGTTTTATCTGATGAATGGCTGGTTGGGTTTCGGCCATCTGCTGAACGCCTAAAGGCATATCCGAGGTTATCATTGGCCTTAAAATTTCACTTTTTGCTATGTCAATTGCTAAATCTTGATAGTATTCCTTATCCATCAATAAAAAAGCACACAAGAAAGCCGTTCCTGAAGAGTTAGTGTTATTAATAATAATTAAGTGTATGGCTGATTGAGGACTATCAATCCATTCCCTTAATTTATCAATATCACTATGATTCATAACATGGTGGGATACTGTATAAGGTTGTGCGATTTTTACACGACCACAGACATCATCAAACTTATTTTCAATAAGACCATGTGATTCAGGTGACGAGTAAACAATAACATTGATCGGCTCTTTAATAGGAAGTTGAGGTAACACATCTCGCATTGACAAAAATAAACTTTCAATAGATTCAATCAAATCAAATTTTTCTTCAAATGCTAATGATTTATTAATTTTAGAAGTCGCATCTGGATTATTTGTCAAAAGGTCTTTTAATTTGAGTTCATTTGGTAAAATATAGAAACTATCAAGAACAACTAGTGATTGCATTGCCCAATTTTGCCAATTTTGCTCAATATTCTTTTGTTCATGTAGCCATAGTTCATATTCTTCTTGTGCCAGCCCATAAAGATAAAGCCGAATACTAAGTGCAATGCTCTCTATTACGGTCGAAATCAATATAATGCTTAACCAAAATTGCCATTGCAAAAAATAATTGTTATCAGTCCACATTAAAGCAAGCACAATACTTGAAATTAAAATCAATACGATAAAAAAGAATAGCCACCATCCACGATGTAATGCTTTAGGCGCTTTTAAGGTATCAATGATGATAGGTTTAGGCCAAGACATAATATTATTCCATTATTGCAGAGTTAATTGTAGAAAGAACTTTACAGCCACATTCACATAAACACTGATCAATGACCACAAGCTTACCATCAAAAAAGCCCATTTTAGCCCCTTCAATAATTTTATTTATGCCATGACCTTTTTTAGGACAACTGACAAGATCACCAATCAAAGCGACAGGTTTTCCTTCAATTATTGTCGTTGAGGATGCAGATATGACCGAACCGCCATGTGTTGTTGGATCGCCTAATCGAACCACATTTTTACCCATTGTTTTATTCCTTCATTTTTTATGTTTATGATTTATTGACTAATGTCTAAAGTTTTTATATTTGAATCGATTTTAATTTTCTATAAAACAATACATTCCTACTTGTCATAAACTTATTGCCTAAACTTGATAGAGCCAACTTGGTTGATTGATTTCCTCTATGTTTGCAACTTAGTTTACATTTTCATTTTATATTTACGCGATATCTTATCAGGAATTAAAAATTACTCTAATTACCATTTTTATTAATCAATATATAAAGATATCTTGTAGAAAGAAAATCTTTCACTATCAAATGTTATCTGCTTTAAAACTAACTTTAAATAACAGCTACCTTTATCATTTACATCTCTTTCTTTTTATTGTTAACCTCTATTCCCTTTTTTGCTAAGTACGCCGGCTTATAGTAAAAAGATATCATACTTCCCCTGTGATTTAGGTCGTCTAATATCTAGATCGACGACATCATTATATTGGGCGGAATATTTTCTCTGCACGAAGAAATTGAGCAAAACATTACTTTTTTATTATATATAAATTAATATTATAGACATCTTACCAATCTAAAAAGCATAAAAATTTACCCCCGTAAATGTAACATGTGTTGCTTAATTTTTTTATATAATATAATATAAAAAAATCCAGAGCACAAAAGTATCCTATCCAAATATCAGCAAAAATATTATCATCCAGCGTAAATTCACCAGATAAAAACAGAAGAATTACTATAAAAAATACATACAATAAAAGCTGATCTTCAAATTTTTTGAATATTGATTTTAATACGTTAATCTCTTGTTCTAGTAATTAAATAAATTCATCACCCAAGCAGGGTAACACCGGTGGCGTGGCATGATGTCGCCAAGATTTGTCGACCATTTGAATTGTATAAAAGGTTTTTAGGCTCATATTTTTATCGCTCTTAATTTGTATTCTGAATAGAGAATATTCATCAGGATGATTTTATCGTCAAAACGGCATTGCCACTCTTTTGAGGTTCGATCGTTCAAACAGATCTCATCACTAATCGAACCAAAACCTAATGATGCAATATCAGGTGTGCTCGCCAGCTTTGATAACGTATTAATATAAACCTAATATTAGGAATAAGAATTATCCCCAACGTCAACAAATCTGAGGGAATTTACCAATCCAAACCACCATTATAGATTGTGCTGTTTTAACTCAGCAATACTATCTAATTTATTGGGAATGAGTTGATTGCTATAGTTTTGCTTATATTCATCTAACAATTACTATTACTTATTTTTCATGGGATAGCCTATAACACAAGGTAGATATCGTTTAACGCTATTTGTTTAATTTTTAATATAAACACTGCCACCGTCATCCCGACGTAATAATGTCCATGTAATATCGGTATAGGTTTGCTTTGTATCGCTATCAATAAAAGGTTCAACGATGTATCCACCGATTAGTTTGCGGTGCTCAATTTTACCGTCGATATTGGTTGAATAAAGCCCTGTATGGGGGCATAGCTGACCAGTTTGAATGCTAATACGTTGTGCTGAATTGATGCTAATAACTTTTGCAGAAACATCTCCATTATTATCGAAATTATCCGTTGCTGTAATACTGTCAAAACGGCATTGCCACTCTTTTGATGTGCGATTATTAAAGCGAATTTCCCCATTGATTGAGCCAAAACCCAATGAGGCAATTTCAGGCGCTCGCGCTGGTTTTAATAGCGCGTTAACGTTGACATAGTGCTTAGGGTAAGGGTTATGGCTTACATCGCCCAGTTCAGGAACTTCGCCAGCCCGAATAACAACCCCACCCTTGTACGGGTAAAAGGTAATGGCTTCGTCTTGATTGCGTTGTTTTAATTCATCAAGGCTACCTAATTTATCGGTAACCAGCTGATCACTAAGGATAGTGAGCCAGTTAATGCATTTAAAGCCGTCTCTTAAATGTTCATCTGCTTCATCGTTTGAAATATCAAGCCCTAAGTATTTATGTGCTAATTCATACTCTAAATATTGATAATCATAATACTCATGGCTATGTTGAATACCTAATCCAAAAAAGCCATGCATAGGCTGTAAAATTTCGCTGATTTGACGTATTAACTCCACAAGTGAGTCCACACCAAAACTTTTAAGCTCATTAATTGGTAAATAAAATTGAACATTACTAATTTCTTTATGTAACTCTTCATACCATTCTGCTCTTGAATATACATTAAGCATATATTCTGGAACGAAGTCTATATTATTAACATTACTCCAATAAAAACAAATATTATCTGCTCCTACCCCATTAATCTGATTAATTTTTTCATATAGTGAAGTTTGTTGATAAGGGAATAATTTATTAGGATCACCATCAATATAGCCAAATTGCAATTTATCCCCCCAATACTTATCATAGAGAGATAACACTTGACCGATAGCTTGGCGTTTTTCAGGTTTATAGGCTTTATCTAAGTAAAAACAGCCAACTAATCCCGTTTTTATTGCATCTTCAATATTATCAGGATCTAAATAGTGACCATAGGTAAACTTATTATAATTTTGCTGATATTCGTCTAGTAATTGCTGTAATTTATCTTTCATGGGATATCCTATAACACAAGGTAGATATCGCTTAACGCTATTTGTTTAATTTTTAATATAAACACTGCCACCGTCATCCCGACGCAATAATGTCCATGTAATATCGGTATAGGTTTGCTTTGTATCGCCATCAATAAACGGCGCTACTTTATCTCCGTTGATTAATTCACGGTACTCAATTTTGCCGTTAATGGTTGCAGAATAAAGCCCAGTATGGGGGCAAAGTTCACCTGTTTTAATGCGAATGGGCACAGCTAACCCCGTTTGGTCGGGTGTTTGCTCTATTTGCTCATCTGTTTTCGGTAAGTCGGTTGCAGTGACATCATCAAAACGGCATTGCCACTCTTTTGATGTGCGATCATTAAAGCGAATTTCCCCATTGATTGAACCAAAGCCTAATGAACCGATTTCAGGTGCTCGCGCTGGTTTTAATAGCGTGTTAACGTTGACATAGTGCTTAGGGTAAGGGTTACGGCTTACATCGCCTAGTTCAGGAACTTCGCCAGCCCGAACAACAACCCCACCCTTGTACGGGTAAAAGGTAATGGCTTCGTCTTGATTGCGTTGTTTTAATTCATCAAGGCTACCTAATTTATCGGTAACCAGCTGATTACTAAGGATAGTGAGCCAGTTAATGCATTTAAAGCCACCTCGAAAGCGCAAATCACTTTCAACATTTGAAATATCAAGCCCTAAGTATTTATGTGCTAATTCATATTCTAAATATTGATAATCATAATACTCATGGCTATGTTGAATACCTAAACCAAAAAAGCCATGCATAGGCTGTAAAATTTCGCTGATTTGACGTATTAACTCCACAAGTGAGTCCACACCAAAACTTTTAAGCTCATTAATTGGTAAATAAAATTGAACATAGCTTATTGATTTATGTAACTCTTCATACCACTCTGGCTTTGAAAATGTTTTAATTAAATATTCAGGGGTGAACTCCAAATTATCAACATTACTCCAATAAAAATTTAATGTATCTAAAGCATATTCGTTAATCAATTCCAGTTTTTGCGCTAAACTAAACGCTTGATAAGGGTATAATTTATTCGGGTTGGCATTAAAAAAACCATGTTTAAGTTTATCGCCCCAATGCTTATCATAAAGCGCTAACACTTGACCGATAGCTTGGCGTTTTTCAGGTTTATAGGCTTTATCTAAGTAAAAACAGCCAACTAACCCCGTTTTTATTGCATCTTCAATATTATCAGGATCTAAATAGTGACCATAGGTAAACTTATTATAATTTTGCTGATATTCGTCTAATAATTGCTGTAATTTATCTTTCATCATTTATCCTATTAATTTAGACTAGCTTAACTGCCTATAGTTACATTAATCTGTTGTTGGTTCATCGCCAGGCGTAAAATAGTAGTAAAACTGTTGTCGATAAGGGTAGTAGTGAATTAAATTTTTATTTTTGTCCACCCTTACTTGCTCTCTATTTTGTTTTGCTGAAGTCGAATCATCCTTAAATTCAATAAGGCTATCTAATTTATGAAAATGATATTTTTGCTGATAGCGATAGTCAATTTCAATTAGGCGATCATCTTCGTACTTTAGCCTTTCTTGCTCGGTAATTTGGGCATAATAGGTAACTTGTTGATTCGGCTCTAATACATAATTGTTTGTTTGGGGTTGCTTAGCGGCCAACGGTAGCGAGGCTGTTGTCGCTGCTGCGGCCACAGTGGTTTTTGTTATAGGTGAAAACTTAATAACTTCAGCCCCATTGCGAACAACTGATGTTGTCGCCCCCATTTCAGGAATCGATGCTACTAAAGGTGCCGTGCTCATTGCGCCTATAATGGAAACTCCTACTGCCGCTAATGGCGCGTTAACAATCGCTTCATGCAGTTGTTCATAGCGCTGCACAGCTTCTACCGCTAGTTCCATATTATAATTATCTGGAGCCAACAATTGTGGGCGGCTGTACTCAAACTCTTGCTGGTTAACCCATTTTATAATGTGTTTTGATATCGCATCATATTCTTGCTTCATCTGTTGTTCAATGGTTAATGCTAGTTTAGTGTTAGTCATTGCCTTTTCGCCTACAATTGCATATAAGGGATCTGCTTTGGCATTGGCGAGCATCTCTTCTTCCTCTTTCCCTTTACGTCGACGAAATTCACACTGCTTTAAGGTCATTAAGCGAAATTTTTTAATATCTCCATTTGCAATTTTTAAATAATCTTCACGTTGTTCTTCACTAAGACTATCACCAGGGAATTTTATCTCAATAACGGTATCAATATTATCAGGGTGATATCCTGCGGCACCTAATAATTGGGTGTTCTTTTTCTTTATGACATCTGGAATGCGAATCATACCACGCCCATTGGGGAACCGTTCTTTTGCAACATCAGGGTTGATGGTTCGATAAGCTTCAACAATATCATTATCACCACTTCGCTTTAGCGATAATTCGTTTTCAAGTGTGGTTTTATCTACCATGGGGTCAACCACGTCAACCTCACGAAAATCAAATAAATAACTTCCTTCAGGATCGCCGTATCTATTCAGTTCACGGTATTCACGGTAGATCATACGAAACTTCGATAAGGGATATCTACTAGGCCTAAATGGCTCTTTATTACTGGTAAGTGGTACTGGTGGTTCTTTAGTCATATTGTATCCAACTTCACCACAGTAAGGAAATTTATACTCAGAGTTTTCAGCATCTTGCCTAATCCACATTGTCACTTGCCGTTGATAGCGTGGTGTTCCGTTTTTTGCAATGAATGGAAATTTTTTCGCTGCTTCCATTTTTTGGCATAAATAAACAATATCAAAAGGATGTGTTACAGGTAGTACGGTTCCTGATGTATCCTTTTCTGTAGTAGCTGACAGACTACGTCTGGATGTTGGTCTTGCCCTTGGTTTATCAATCATTGTTGTCATTTTTATTATCCTAAACATCATTAAAATCAAACTGAACAATTTTACCTGTCGCGATATGTTTTGCCCTGAAAGTATTTTTAGAGCTTTCTTCTTGTGCTGAACCTGTAATGGTTTGCGGTTCATCGGTAAACACACGCTTTGTCCGACCTTGAGCATCGGTTATACCTGTCAGTGTTTGTCCATTTACTTCGATTTCATAGGGATAAAAAGCTAATGGTTCACCCGTTTCATGATCGGTTAATATAAAGAATTCACTGTAACCATTAATGCCCGGCAAATTAACATAAGGAATGGATAATGTCGCCGTTCCCATCTTCTGCATCACATTACATTTAAGATAGATATTATCCTGTGTGCCAAGTTCGATGCCTTCACTGCTGATTTTGATATAAGAGCCACCGCAAATAAGCGTGAGATTGTCTTTGGCGGTAAGGGTCACCTTGCCATCCACGCTATCCACTTTGATATCTTGCTTGGCAGCCATATTGAGGTGGGCGTTTTGGGCTTGCACTTCAATATCGCCTTGGTTGGCAAATAGTTTCATGCCCGCTTTTTGGGCAAATAAGCCAATCGCCTCGCCCGATGAAACAGTGACATTTTTTAAAGCGTTAATGTCGGTTTGATGTTCGCTGGTTAAGGTCAGGCTGTTAGCTGTTGTCAGTTGAATATTTTCAGGGCTGGTTAGAGCTATGCCTTCTTGCGCATAGGCTAAAATGCCACTTTGGGTTAGCTGAGTTAAGTTGGCTTTAAGTTGGTCTTGGCTGTCGGTATCGGCGCTGTGTGCCTCGGACTGGTTGGCAGCATTTTGTAGGGCTTTGGCAATGGATAAGGCATTTTCAATTTGGGCAATGGCCGCTTGCATATCGAGCTGTTTGCCTTGCGCTTTCGGCTGGGTTTGGGTGGTTAAGTATAAGCCTCTATTAGCGGCAATCGCCCCCCATTCGTCGGTGCGCAGTTCAAAGCCCTCACCACGGGGTTGTTTTTTTTCGTTAACTAAGTGACCTAGGTTAAGCTGAGTTTTGCCGTATTCGGTGGCCAGTTTGATATGCTCTTTCCCGCGTTTATCATCCATGCGCAGTTTGTTATTAGCTGGGGTGCGAATCACATTGCGGTGTTTGTTAATGGTGGTGATAGGGTCTGGGTGAGCACTGTCATGCATCGCATGGGCAATATATGGCCTATCAGGATTGCCCTGCATAAAGGCAATGGCCACTTCAGTGCCGTCAATTAAGGGAAAGTGAAAACCATAGGTGTTACCCGCATAAGGTTTAGCTAAGCGTATCCACAAGCTTTCCGTGCCACTTTTCCACTCTTTCAGGTCAACATTAAATTTAACCCGATAGCGCCCTTGCGGGTCGATATAGCCATAGGTGTCATGATTAGGGCTGGTGACACGGGCAGGTAAAGTGCCACTGACTTGTGGCCAGCGTATGGGCGCGGGGCGATAGGGTTTTAAGGCTTGATAAGGAATGGCGGTAAAGGTGAGTTCATAGGCATCAGTGCGGTTACCCTGTCCCTGCACACTTAAAATAATGATACCGTCATTGATATCGGCCAGCGGACTGCCGTTGAGGTTAATCCATTGACCGGGGGCAAGGTTATAGCGGTTACTCTTACCTTTGAGGATAATTTGCTGGCTAATCGCCT
>NZ_JBXSQI010000029.1:0-30662 GCF_057063565.1 Gilliamella sp. X-57
CAAAGGCACGTAAAACGTGGGCACAGCAACTACAACAAAATCATTCTGTTACTATTGCTATGAGTTGTGCCATTGTTGGCTTAAGCCGTTGTGCTTACTATTATCAACCTAAGTTACTGGATGATTCGGTGATTGTTTCGGTGTTGAATGCTATCACTGACCGGCATTTACGCTGGGGCTTTCCCAAATGTTTTAATCGCATCAGAAAGCTCGGCTATAAATGGAATCATAAACGTGTGTATCGGGTGTATTGCCAATTAAAGCTTAATCTCAGGGTAAAGCGTAAATAGCGCATTCCTCCACGATGCCCGGAAAGGTTATTAGTACCCAATAAACAAGGTGAATGTTGGCCAATGGATTTTATGAGTGACAGTAGTCGTAATCAACGTCGCTTTAGAACTTTCAATGTCATCGATGACTTTAATCGTGAGGCGCTAGGCATTGATATTACAGTAAGCTTACCGGCAGGGAGAATTACCCGTTATTTAGATAAACTGGCCGAATATCATGGCTATCCATTAAAAATACGAGTCGATAATGGGCCAGAATTTACAGGAAAAACCTTTATAAACTGGGCTAAATCCCATGATATAGCCATTGATTATATCCAGCCCGGTAGCCCTTATCAAAATGGCTATATTGAACGATTTAATCGTACCTATCGCACAGAGGTACTGGATTTATATCTTTTTAATAATCTGGAGCAGGCAAGAAAGGTAACTGAAGAATGGCTAATCAGTTATAACACCGAACAACCTCATGAAGCATAAAATAACATGACACCTATTGAGTATAAAACATTAAAACAGGCAGCTTAATTTTCTACGTGAGTTGTGTACTAAGTTTGGGGTATTTACAGTTCTGTTATTATTGCTGACAGATCCTTATTTATGTTATGGGCAAAAATAGTGCAGAAAAATAAACTATAAGAAAGTAGTTTTATTTAGTAAATTTAATTTACAATTTACTAAATTTTGATGTGATGTACTAAATCTATAACAATAAGGAATAATTATGTCTAGCAAAGCATTTATAGAATTAGCGTTGAAAACATTATCTTGTAGTCAAAAAGAGCTTTCTATTCGTTTGAATGTATCACCAACGCAGATTTCTAAATGGAAAAAAAATGAAACAATGTCTCAAGAAATGGAGAATAAAATTCGAGAAATAACCAAAATTGGTAATAGGAGCCCACAATTTGTGCTTTGGGCAAATTCAATTGAAAATGCTGATAAATGGGAACGTTTGATTAATTATCTAGCAGATTTAGCGTTAGACAGTGATGAAACTGGTTTTATTACCTATCCATTACAAGAAGAAAAAGATTTATTGTGTGAATATACATTTGAAGTACTTAATGATATGGGAGTTACAATTCCTAAAACATTTCCCAAAGAATTAGATATTGATTTCGATTCTGATTTTAATTCTAATGAAGTTTGGGAAGACTTAGATAATAATCCTTATTTTAATTTAATTTACAATATATATAAATCATTAACTGATGTGTATGGATTTTATGCCGCCTATTTATCTGAACTATTAGATGATTTAGATTTATATGATACTGCTATAAATATTGAATCATGTTTGTTACAACTTGCCGCAAGTAAAGTAGATGTTGATGAACAATTTGCAAAAAATATCAGAATGTTTAAGTATCAAGTTAATAATGATTATGTTAATTGGTTGAATTTCGTGAAAGAAAATGCATTTAAGGCTGGTATGCCATTGAGGGCAGAACTTCTTAATTTAGTTTATGATTCAAACGATGAATTGGGTTGTAAAGCAGAAAAGGAAAGCTTAGGTTACAATTCATCGCGATTACATCCAGATATTTATATGGATGAGTTATTAGTTGGAATGCGAACTATTAATCAAGTTTTAGCGCATATTATGAAAAAACTTGATATTTATGATGAATTTAAATTAGATACATCTGAATTGTATGTTAAGTAAAAATTTATTTATAAATTTAACTTAATGCGGATGGCAAAGGACTAAGTGGTGGAGCTGGCGGGAGTTGAACCCGCGTCCGAAATCTCTACATCCTCGGTACTACATGCGTAGTTTGTTTTTGAATTTCATCTACCCGCTGCGAACAAACACGCCACTGATAAACTAGCTTGATTAAGTTTAATGCTTCCGCCCCAAGCAAGGCTTCCACACGATCTCGTTTGGGTTTGACTCCTCTTGATCCCCGTCCTACGAGCGGAGGCTAGGGAGAGAAGGCTCTATACAGGTTATTAAGCTGCTAGTGCGTAGTTTTCGTCGTTTGCGACTATTTTTTTGCGGTTTATTTACGAGGCCTACCGCACCTCGGCATGCACCTTGGGTTTCGCAAATCCCGTCGAATCCAGAATCAGCCCCAATTGTGAATTGTACCTAAGCACAATATCAGGGCATTATAGGTGAATTCAAGATGGAATACAAGTTAGGCAAGAACTGAGTTAGCCCGATTTTTGAGCGGAGTATATCGCGATCGTTTTAGGCTTGCTATTTAATCAAAATTTACCAATTTTAATTTTGTAAAAAAGTTTCAGGTAACTATGTGTTTCAGTATAAAAATAAAGTTTGTAACCGCTAAATTAGGTTTAGGAATTAATCGTGTTATTTACTGTAATTTGAGAAACAACTGTTATAAATAGATATAAAAAAACAAAACTAACGCCAAATCACAGATAGGCGATATAGTGTTGATATCATAAAGAAAAATCACCGCTACAATGTTTCAGTCGTTTGACCATATATAACGTGCTAAAAAAGTCTGATTTCGAGCTATATTTTTGTAAAAAATATTCAGGATTCTATACCGTTTCGCGGTTATTTGAGAATTTTCAGTCTCTATTTATTAAATCGTGTAATAACCATGGTATTAATCAAACATTCATAAAACCCGCCTGCTAATAAATGAATGGGCAAGCTGAAAGCGATAAGAACTTTAATGAATATGTGATATTTGCTTTTCAGGTTATATTTTTTTGTAAAAAATATTCAGGATTCTATACCGTTTCGTGATCCATTGCGACTTTGCAGTATTTATTAGATCGTGTAATAACCATGGTATCAATCAAACATTCGCAAAACCTGTCTGCTAACAAATGAATGGGCAAGCTGAAAGCGATAAGGACTTTAATGAATATGTGATATTTGCTTTTCAGGTTATATTTTTTTTGTAAAAAATATTCAGGATTCTATACCGTTTCGTGATCCATTGCGACTTTGCAGTATTTATTAGATCGTGTAATAACCATGGTATCAATCAAACATTCATAAAACCTGTCTGCTAACAAATGAATGGGCAAGCTGAAAGCGATAAGGACTTTAATGAATATGTGATATTTGCTTTTCAGGTTATATTTTTTTGTAAAAAATATTCAGGATTCTATACCGTTTCGTGATCCATTGCGACTTTGCAGTATTTATTAGATCGTGTAATAACCATGGTATCAATCAAACATTCATAAAACCTGTCTGCTAACAAATAAATGGGCAAATCGAAAGCGATAGGTACTTTTATGGTGATGTGGCATAACCACTTTTTTACAAATTAGGTATATGACGGTCTGATCATTTTGTATTTTGATTAATGTGAATGAGCAAGTTTTATAATATTTATAACTATTTTAAAATATTTAAAAAATAATTTATATTTAAAATCAAATGGTTAGTTGTTTTTTGCTTAAATATATAAAAAATATATGAAATTAAATTGAACTTTTTGCCGTTTAATCTGTCTATATTAACAGATTACGTTTTTCATTTTTTTGCCTTCCACTCGAATCTTCGAGTGGATTTTTTTTGTCTTATATTTTCCCCTCTAAAGCAATTTATTAAATCCTTTATTTATTATTAACAGTTGGCGCTAGTTTTTTTATTATTTTTGCTAGAAATAATTTGCGCTTATATAGACAGAAAGATAGTATTGCTAAAATTTTGGTTATTTAAATAGCGCCTTTTTATTCGTTATCAAGCCTTTTCAAAAAATTGTTTAAAACTATTTTGAGTATCATTATTTTTAATAATAGTTTAGGCAATAAGCTGTGCTTGGGTTGCGAAATCGTTATGTGAGCAGAGAGAATTATTATGTTATTTTCAAACAGGACACAAGGACACTTAATTGCCTTAATGACAGTGTTTCTTTGGGGAACAACATTTATCGCAACTAAGATATTATTAATTGATTTTAAACCGCTTGAGATCTTGTTTTTTCGATTTGGACTTGGTTATCTAACTCTTTGGATATTATCGCCACGTTTATTGGCTTGGCAGGGCGTTAAGCAAGAGTGTATGTTTTTATGCGCCGGGCTTTGTGGGGTAACTTGTTACTTTTTTTGTGAAAATATTGCATTAACTTATACAACGGCGTCTAATGTTGGGGTGATTACCACTTTAGCACCAATATTTACTGCAATATTATCGATATTCTTTTTGAAGACTGAAACACCACCTAAACGCTTTTATATGGGATGTTTATTTGCAATTGTTGGTGTTGCATTAATTAGTTTTAATGGGCAGTTTGTGCTTTCGCTCAATCCCCTTGGTGATCTGCTAACTATGTTAGCTTGTTTGTTTTGGGCTTGTTATTCAATTTTAGTAAAAAAGAGTAGTAATTATGGTTACAATACAATTTTATTAACAAGAAGATTCTTTTTTTATGGTTTGATGTTGATGTTGCCAGTATTGCCTTTCTTCGATTTTGAATGGCAATTGTCTCGTTTTACCGATCCTGTAAATCTACTCAATATTTTGTTTTTGGGTGTTGGCGCTTCGGCAATTTGTTTTGCATCTTGGAATTATGCCGTTAAATTAGTAGGAGCAGTTAAGATTAGTATTTATTTATATTTGGTTCCGATTCTTACTATTATGGCTGCCGTTGTGATTTTGCGCGAGCCGTTTACTTGGATTGCCGCTATTGGGACATTGTTTACGCTCTGCGGTGTATTATTATCAGAAGGCAAAATCAGCGTAAAAAGAAAATAAGCCCGTTTTTGCTAAATTGAATATGAACAGGCGCATTAGCGCCTGTTTAATCATTTTTTAAAACATTTTGGTATTATGAATCGAATTATTGCATTCTTTTATCAATGGCATCCATGATAACTTTACCCAAATGTTCATAATTTTCATCGAAATGGTGTCCACCGGGTAATTTAAATGTTTCTCCTTTCATTTCTGGTTGTAAGCATCCAGTATCATCTATTTCTTCTTCACCATAAATACAAAATAGTTTGCTGGCAGGAATATTATTGACTTCTGGAGCTGTTTTCATTTCGTTACCTGATTGACCAAGCCAACCACTGATTTCAATTTCAAAATTAGCATTTTTTGAAAATGCGATCATCACAATGGCTTGAACGCTATTTTGATCTGCGCTTGATAAACGATTGTAAAGTGCAGGTAAGATATCTCCGCCAAATGAATACCCGGCAAGCACAAAACGGGTTGTTCCCCATTTTTCACGATATTGTTGCATTAAGTAAGCAAGATCTTTTGCACTACGTTCAACCGAACGATGTTGCCAAAATAGTTTTAATGCATCAACCCCCACTACCGAATAACCGTGCGAAGCCATATACTCGGCTGATACCTTATCTAAATCACGCCAGCCACCATCACCCGAATAATAAAGCGTAACCGTATTAGGGTGAACTTCTTTGCTGGTTGCGGGTAATTCAATAACAGGTAGCTGTTCATGTTTGCCAAATAAAATCGACGCAAGGTGTATACTCAGTAGTTCAACTGGCGAAGCCAGATATTCTCCAATTGCCGTTGTAACAGCGATTTTTTTTTGCTCACGAGGAAATACAGCCACTTCTTCTTCGGGAGGATTATTCCAAATTACTTGCCATGTTCCGTGGTTTGCTTGTGTTGGTAGCGCAGCATCACAATCTTTATGATCGAGTGTGAATTCAATTGATAGTGCTTTAGCATCATCACTTTGTTGTTCGGCTAACCAACGGTATGCAAAAGCAGCTCCTTCTTGCATACCTGCGACAGCAAAATTAGACTCGTCTAACACTTTTACGGCTTGTTTAAACCGATTTTTTTGTTCGGCACAGCTTGCCTGTGGCTTTAATTCAAACTGAACCAGTTTTGCGCCCGTTTTTTCTGATAAATTTAATAGTTGTTGTTCTGTAAAATGATTATCTTTGGTGGCCACTATAACAGCTGCTGCTTCAGCAGTTTGTTTAGGACTTGCCGATATAATAGACAGATCATTGTTGATAGTGATGACGTTTACTGATGCACTGCTTTGGTTTTTTATCAGATACCAACCAACCAAGCCCAGCAAGGTTATGAGGAGCATGATAATTAAAAATAAAATACAACGTATGATTTTTTTCATATTATGGATTCTTATTCTTTTTTAGACCCGTTATGCCGCCTGAAATAAGCATGGTTGTGTCAATGATTGCAACTAAAGGATCTAGTCCAGCAGGCACCGCCATATAACGGGGTTCCCAATGTGTTGCAAACTTCTCTTTAAAGCGACGTAGACCTTGGAAATTATAAAAACGCCCACCACGGCGAAAAACTAATGCACCTAGTCTTTGAATCATGGGAGCACCTCGGCGCCTTTGCATGCCAGCAAGGGGTACCATGCCTAGGCTAAAATATTTATATCCTTTTTCTTGATAATGCAAAATTAATCCAACCATTAAAAATTCCATGGTTAATTTAGGAATATCTTGCACCACTCGCATTAAATCAATACTCGCTGAATGGTTTTGCTTGGTTTCTAACAGATTGACAAAAGCAATAATGCGATCTTCATAGGTAATGGCCGCGATGGTGAAATTATCCAAATATTGTTTAGAAAACGATCCTAATGAGAATCCTTTTTCTTTCGAGTGTTTGTTTTTTAGCCATGCATCAGAGACTGCTTTTAATTCATCGATCGGTGCTGTTCCTGGTGGATAAAATTTTAACGAAAGCCCATCACGTTGCCCTCGGTTCCAAGTATAGCGAAGATCTTTATAATCTTTTGACGCCAAATCAAATATTTTTAAATTGACTAAGGCTTCTTCACCTAATTTAACGGTACGTAAACCAATATCCATATAAAAAGGTAAATTTGCTGCTTTGACTTGATAAAAAACAGGGCGAAGATTATGTTGATCACAAAGGTCACGAAAAGCCCAAATTAAATCAGCACGATCAGCATTATCGCCAATGGGATCATAAAGCGCAATCATACTTCGCCCACGCCTTGCGTACATAATGAATGAGGTTTCGGCCTCATTAAACAGTAATGACTTATCGCCAGTCATAGCAAGCCCGCCTTCAGGCTGTTTGGAATCTAGCATAATTTGGTAAGCCTTGCTAAGCTGGGCTTTGTTGGGTTTAGTTAAAATAGGTAATGCTGGGCGAAAAATCCAAAATAGCATCACACAACTTAATAAAATAAAGCTGCCCAAGGCGGCACGTAATGCTCGTGGCACTTTGCTGTCTAATTCAAATTGCCACCATAAAGCATGACTATAAGGTACATCTTGGTAGATAAATAAAATCACCCATACAAACAGTGCGATCATACCAAAACAGATGGCAAAAAATTTAAAAGAAAAAGGAATGATTATCAAGCGGCTTTTTCGATAAAAAGAGTGCCTAAAATTGATTAATAAGATGGCAATGCTTAATAATACGGTAGCTTCGATCCAATGTAATCCTCGTAATAAAGAAAGCACACTTCCTATTAATAATAATATGACCGCACCCCACCAAGCCGAAAAGAGCCGACGACGTAATCCCATTGCGAGCAATAAACATAAAATACCGATTAAACTCGCAATTAAATGGGTAATGTTGATCACTTTTTTGGGAACCAATGTGTTAACTAAGTCATGATTAAAACCGGGTAATACGCTTGAAAACATCATGACAACACCTGCAAAAAACACGGTAGAGGCCATGACCAACGCAGCAATGCCTGTTTCGGTCTCTTTTACCTGTGGTGCAGTTAAATAGTGCTTGCCTTCATTAACCAGTAATAAGATCCCTGCGGGAATAAGTGGGATTAAAATATAAATAGTTCGATAAATAACAAGCGCAACGGTTAATGGTGCTGCGCCAATTTCTGATGATAATGCCGCTAACATAATGGCTTCAAAAACACCGACCCCTCCAGGGACATGGCTTAGTACGCCAGCAACTAAAGCTAAAATGTAAACCATAATAAAAGTGATGAAATTAGGCTGTGTTGGTAATAAAAAGTAGAGAATAGCACCAGCTAAAATAGCATCAAATAACGTGATAATAAGCTGACAGATTGCTAAGCGGATGCTTGGTAAGCGAATTGTCCAGCGGAATAGTTGAAATAGCCTTGTATCTTTATTGGGTTTTTCGGGTAATTGGTGTCGATACAAAAAAACAAAAACTAAGGCATAAACACAAAATATCGATATTGCGGTTAACCATATGCCATTTTTTGACATATGAAGCGCTAGCATTGTTTGTTGTGTGTGGATTAATGCGGCAATTGTTGCAAATAAAGGTAATGAACAACCTAATGATAACGTCACAAAAAGTGACATTCTGGCCACATCTATGGCGGTTAAGCCTTGTTTAAAATAAAGGCGGCATCGCACAGCTCCCCCAGATAAAACAGACAAACCTATAGCATTACCAATTGCAGAGGCACAAATTGCGCCAAGAATTAACATTGATGCTTTTAATTTGACTCCCGCATAACGGGCTGCTGACCATTCATAACAAATCAACATAAAATAACTACCAACAGCCGATAAGCAAGAAAATAAAATTGCGTTAATTGGAAGATCTCGAAAGGCTTGTTTTAAATCTCTCAGATTAATTTCTTTTAATAGATTCCAACAAATCATTAATGCAATAAAAAAGATAGATAGCCCTAGTAATAAAGCTAGACGTTGGCGGTATCGAGTGAAGCGTTCAATGAACTGCCATGGCAAAACCTTGCGTACTAATGTTTTCACTAGGTGAACTCCAAAATTTGCTTTCATGATGCCTGAGATCTGCGCATTCTACCTTTCCAATCTACTGAAAACAATCGAAAGAAAATAAAGAAACAATAAAAAAACATTAATTACTGAAATTTTACTATTAACGGCGGTGTATTTATTTTAGCCATATAAGATTAAGTTACCATAGAAAGCGCATTTAACTTGCTAATATTATGTTTAGGCGGTAGGAATATGCTTTTTTACATGTGATAGATAATCATTTTATTGAAAATCTTCTGTTAAAAAACAGTATTTTATATTATAATGGTATTGACTTAATTTTTAATTTATGAAATTAGATCTTTTTGTTGAAAATGTATTTGCAAAAATAAAACATTACCATGCAAGTGTTACACGATATGATAAGTTGGCAATAAACTATGCTAGCAGCGTTGTAGTATAGCGTTTGTATGATGTGGATATCAATGTAAAGGAACATCATCATGAAGTTAAAGGAGCAACGAGTTAGAATAAAAAAGAAGAGCAAAAGTTGGTTAGTTAAGCAGTTGGCATTAAGTTACTTTCGGTCTTTTTATCTGTGTCGATTATGTTCCTGTAGTGATTTACCGTTGATATTGCAAAAAAAGGTCATTACTTTTAAATCCATTTTATTTTTGTATTGTTGTATAGGCATTAATCATCCTTTATTTGCTCAGTTACCTAATGTTGAACCCGCAAAAACCGCAAAAGCAATACAGGGTTCGGCGCCTTATTTAACGTTTGATGGTGGGCAAACCCAATCATGGGATACGGATAGATTTTTAGATATCGAGCTACCTGATGGTCAGGTGCTAACCCCAAAAAACAATCCCTCATCAAAAGCCAATCCGCTACCATTGTCACGTGATGGCTTAAAACTTAGCGATATTAAAACGCTCATTCCAACGGGTCAAAATACTATTTCAATGACCGATTTGCTGAATAATAATGGTTTTTGGGCCGATAAAGATGGTGATGGTGATATTACCGCAACAGGGAATTTAACCATTATTGGTCGAGATGCCAATGGTGCCGAAATGGGATTAGATGATACCTTTCAGGATTGCAATGCGCCATATAGTGTAACAATGCAGAGTGATCATAGTATTTTGTCAACGGCTTATGGCTACCCAAATTCAATTCGAATAGCGGCTAATAGCGCCACCTATTACTTAAATCCACCCAAAGGCGCTTGTACTTATTCTGCCAAGCCTAATTTGTCTTTAAGTAATAGTCGAAATAGTTGGGGTGGGTCGAATTATTCAGGGCCACCGAGCGAATGGGACGATGCAAAAGGCTTTAAACGTCAAGATTTAAATAATCCGGCATCAAACTTTCCAACCATGGGGGCATATGGGCTATTTTTTACCATGGATATGGTTGATAGCTTAGGCAGTGAGATGACGTTTGACAAGTCACCAGCAACATCGGGCATTGATTTAACTATAACGGGCAATGGCAGTATTGCCAAGATTCGATTAGTCGGACCCAAAGAGGGGGCTAGCGCCGCCGAGGCAGCAACCGCACTGCCGACGACCTTTTTCTTATATTCCGATAAAGCCAAAACTAATAAAGTATATAGTTTTACCATCAAAAAATGGTTTATCGCAAGAAAGGATTATAGTGGTAGCAATCGTAGTTATGCTCAAGCTGTACAATACTGTAATCAGTTAGGCTATCAAATACCTACAGTTGATCAACTGACTAATGCTAATTCTCGAGAGTGGAATCAAGGTTTAGCAGGTCAGAGAAATAATTATCAACGCCGTATTGGTGGGGGATTATTGGCAGAATGGGGAGAAATTTATGAGTCTGCTAACAGCTACCCTGGTAGTAATTTCAAAAGTAATGAGGTTTATTGGACTAAAAATACATATCAAGGCACTAAACCTTATAATCTTTTAATATACAGCAATATGGGGTCGGTTGGCTATTGGGCGTCTGGAAATACAGTTTGTGTTAATTAAATAAGCGATATAACATTATGAATAATAAAACAAATAAACATAAGCAGGGTGTGATTCAAGCCATACAAGCTTTTGTTAAACAAAAATTGGCTAATGACTTTTCTGGTCATGATATGGCGCATATTGAGCGCGTGGTGAGATTGTCCGAGCAGATTTTAAAGCATGAGCCAAAAGCGAATAGCTTTATTGTGATTGTTAGTGCTTATTTACATGACGTGATTGATGAAAAAGTGGTTGCTGATGTAAATCAAGCTGTCATGGAGTTGCGTGATTATTTAATATTACAGGCGTTAACCGATAGCGAAATTAAAAAGATCTTTGACATTATTGAAAATATGTCATATCGAAAAAATCTTAATCAGAAAAAAACATTATCATTAGAAGGGCAAATCGTGCAAGATGCTGATCGGTTAGATGCATTGGGAGCAATTGGTATTGCTCGCACCTTTTATTATGGCGGCAATAAACATCATATTATGTACGATCCTGATATTTCACCACGAACTACATTGAATGAAAATAATTATAAACAAGCCAATACCGTTATTAATCATTTTTATGAAAAACTTTTTTTGCTTAAAGATAAGATGAATACCCCAATAGCTAAAAAGCTCGCTGAGCAACGGCATCATTTTTTGGTTCAATTTGTAAATCAGTTTGAAAAAGAGTGGCTAGGTAAGGATTAATTAGTTGCTGTTTTATTTTTTATAAACGGTAAAGTGTGGGCAATGATTTTGGCGACTGTAAAACGGATTTTAAACTATTTGGCGCAACGCTCTCTGACTAGAGAGCGCTTTTTACGATTAAAACGGTATTGGTGTACCAACAAGCCATAGCACAATAGGTAATGTGATTAAGCTTAATAATGTACTAACTAAGGTTGCACTTGATACCAGTTCTGGATGAGTATCAAACTGTACTGACATGAGAGTTGTATTGGCGGCACTCGGCATGGCCGCTAATACGATTAATATTTGCTTATAAACTGGCAAAATAGGCATAAAATAGACCATGCCAAATGCGACTATCGGTGAAATGATCATTCGGGTTAGTAATGAAAATGAAAGTTTAGGATAATCCAGTTGTTGGATCTTGATTTTGGCTAATTGCATTCCCAAAATAATCATAATGACAACGATTGAAGAATCACCAATCATGCCAATGGATGTCATTATGGATTTGGACAAAGGAATATGGCACAACTGAAAAAGCATACCTAATAAAGCGCCATAAGCTACTGGCATGCGGATAACTTTATTGATGACATCTTTTTGACTGACAATATCACTACGGGCACTACCTTTTGCTGCATAATAGATGCCAACTGTGCTCATTACAAATTGTTGCAATACCATCATAATCACGCCAAGGTCAAATCCCACGGTGCCAAAAAAGACTAACAGTACAGGAGTACCATAATTACCATTATTCATAAAACATGAACTTAAAATCATGGCACAGCGCTCTTTGGCTGAATATTTCATCATCATAGACCAAATGGAAATGATAAGGACCAATGAAAAACAGAGACCAAAAATATAACAGATATAAAATAAATAATCGGCTGTTAACGTATGCGTATAAAATGTTTTAAATGCCAAAAATGGGGATAGTACATAAAGTGACATTTTTGATAGATTAGCAACATCAAAATTTAAGGCTTTTTGTGCGATAAACCCGACAATAAAAATAGCAAAAATGGGGAACAAAATAATAAAAAATTGCATAAGCGATGTCTTTAATTTGATTAATTAGTTCATTGAATCAATGGTAGTTACGATCAATTCTCGTAATTGATTACAGGTAGTGTCATCCAGTGCATTGTTGTATTTATCTGTTAAGATAAATAAATCTTCAATATGTTCACCAATAGTGGCAATTTTAGCACTCCGTAATGATAAATCTAAATTAGCAAATATCTCGCCGACACAAGCAAGTAAGCCAGGCATGTCTAATGCAATGAGCTCCATATACGTTTGCCTTTCATTGAAAGCGGATAAAAAATTGACTTGTGTTGGTACAGAAAAAGATTGCAATCTTTTCTTTGGTGGTTTAATTGTCACTCCTTGATAAACAGGGTGTTGTAGTGCCTTTTCTAGAGCTTTGATAATGCCTTGATGCCGATCTGCTTGCACTGTTTGCCCATTTGGTTCAAGTACAATAAATGTATCAAGGGCAAATCCTTTTTTATTGGTAATAATGAGTGCATCATGAATAGTTAAATTATGCATACTGAGTGTATTACAAACAGTTGCAAATAGATAAGGTCTATCTGGCGAATAAATAAAAATCTCACTGCCACCATGATATGGATTTGGATTGATTAACACTAAGGTTTGCGTTAAATCATGATGTAATAAATTTTGAGCATGTATAACAATTTGTTCTGTTGTATACCGCAGAAAGTAGTCAACTCGACAGTCTTGCCAAAGATTCTTGATTTGCCATTCATCGTAATTTTGTTTGAGTAAAGTCGCGAGTGCTTCTTGTTTGTGTTGCCTTGCAATACTTCGTTGCTCTGGAATTTGGTGGATACCTGAATCAAAAGATCGCATTGCGGTAAAATAGAGCTCACGCATTAGGCTTTGCTTCCAACTATTCCAAAGCGTTTCATTGGTTGCACAAACATCGGCAATAGTTAAACAGAGCAAATACTGTAAGCGGCGCTTACTTTTTACTTGTTGAATAAATTCTCTAATCACGGCGGGATCTTGCAAATCGCGATTTTGTGCGGTTACCGACATCAGTAAGTGATAGCGTACTAACCAAATAATTAAATCGGTATCTTTGGCATCTAGCTGGTGTAATTGACAAAATTTTTCAACGAGCTGTGCGCCTATTTCAGAATGATCACCGTGTCGACCTTTACCTATATCATGAAATAAACCTGTGATAATAAGTAGTTCTGGTTTGGATAATTTAGCAAATACGGTCGAACTGTTAGGATGCTTTTGTTTGCCGCTATCTGTTTTTAGGTTATCTAATTCAATTAGCAACCGAATGGTATGTTCATCAACGGTATAAGCATGAAAAAGATCAAATTGCATCATGCCAGCGATATGCTTCCAGTCTGGAATATATGCGGCTAATATGCCATATTGATGCATGGGTAAAATGGCTTTTTTTATTGCGTCAGGGTGTTTGATGATCATCATAAAAATTTGCCGAGATTTAGGATCTTCACATAGCAAAGCTTTTAATTTTCTTCTTGCCGAACGTAACTGCCTAATGGTGTTTGAATAAAGCCCTGTAATTTGTGGATTAAGCAAAATAGTATAAAAAAGCTGCATAATCATGACAGGATCTTTTTTAAAGAGGTTATCATCTTTTATATCAATTAAGTTTTCTCTAATTTGAAAATATTCATCAATATCATAAGGTTTATTTTTTAGGTTATTCTCAAGTATCGATTCATAAAACAGTTGTAATAACATCTGATTGAGTTCAGTAATATTGTGAGCGACACGGTAGTAGTCGTGCATCATTTTTTCTACTGGTGTGTTACCTTCACCTTTGTAACCTAGCATATTGGCAATGCTAAGCTGCCGATCAAAAAGCAAGCGGTTATCATAACGTGAGATCACGCAGTGTAAGGCAAAACGCATTCGCCATAAAAATTTACGGCAAGTTTTGAAGTCTTCAATATCTTCAGGGGTTAAATAATTGAAGTCAGCCATTTTTTGTAAAAATTTACCCCCAAAATGGCGAATGGCGATCCATTGGATTATCTGCATATCGCGCAATCCGCCTGGGCTATTTTTCAAATCAGGTTCTAGATTATAAGAGGTACTGTGATACTGCTGGTGGCGATTTTGTTGTTCTTTAATTTTTGCTTTATAAAAAGCACGAGAAGGCCATATCTTATCGCTAAAAATTTGTTTGTGTAATTCATCTAATAGTAATTGATTGCCAGAGATAAGTCTTGATTCAATCAAATTACTCATTATGGTGATATCATTTTTCGCTTCTTGTAGACAAATTCTCAATGTTCTAACACTGTGACCTATATCTAAATGCAAATCCCATAACAAGCGAACCAAATCACCGATCTGTTTTTCAATCTCTTTAGTCAATGGGTAGTCACTTAGAATCAAAATATCAATATCTGACAATGGATGTAATTCAGCCCGACCATAGCCCCCAACGGCAACCAAAGCGATGCGATTGCGTTTGAAAAAAGAAGAAACATGTTTAGGAATTTGGTAAAAACACCATAAACGCTGAAGTAAACGGTCAATAAATTGGCTGCGCAAATGCACTAATATATCAATATCTGTTTGTTGCTCAAATTGAGCCATTGACCATTGCTGAAACTCATCAAGTTGCTGTTTAAGGTAGCTAACATTTATCTGATCATCACTAAAATCAAGAGGAGAGACAGGATAAGATAAGTGCGTTTGATTCATAGTAACAACATTAAAATAGAGAAAATATTAAACAATATCCTTACCCGATTTCACGTTGCTGTCAAGCAACAGTTTGTTATCATTAACAATGCTGTTGATTAACGCACCTTATTTAAGTTATCTAAATTATTTAGTTATTATTTTTTTCATTAAACATGTTCAAATAGTATCATTTCAAAACCATCAGGGTTAAAAGGTAAATTATCATAGAGTTGAGGATTATTTTGGTCTTCAATCTCATGGGTGGTAAATAATAAATTGCCTTTATTATCAAGATATTGGTTCAGGATATCTCCTTCATTTGATATTTCAATATGGTTAGTTTTAATGCCCTGCTCATTAAACCTTTCTAATATCGCAGTAATGTTTTTCTTTTTACAATGTATAAATGTTCTGATGGTGGTTCCTTGTTCATTTTTGATAATTTGAGATAACGGTATATAACTACCTTTTTCATACTTGGTTTCTATCATTAATTTAGGTATCACTAGGCTTTCAAGTACGGTCAATTTACTGCTAATAGGGGCATTTTTTTTATATTCAAATTCGGTGGATAACCGCTGTATTCGTTTTTTTTGTAATATTGATATGATTTTGCCCATTTCTTTTTCAACACGGATATAAGTGGGTAAGCTAACAGCCTGCTCAATGCTATCTAATGGCGTTAATTGGTCTTTATCTGTCAGCGTATAAAAATACACACCATTTTCTAATGATTTAAACTGCGCTAAAGGTAGTGAAATTGGCGATTGTTGCCATTTTGTTTTATTGATTTTTTTATACTGATAATTATCACCTATTTCTACATGGATTAAATCGCTATATTTATCATGAGGAGATTGGTTTTCGGCTTGAATTAAAGTTAATGGAGCTTGATGGGGGAAGTTTTTGTATCGCTCTGCCATAAAACCGGGAAAAGGTAATTGATGGTAATAAACTTGATGGGGCTTAATACCTAAATATTGTGCTCTATTAATCGCCTCACTATCGTATTTACTATTATCATCCAGACCCTGTTCAAACAACGAATCCGTAAATAACATATGGGCTTTTTTTACATCTATCATTAATTTATTGTAAGGATAGGGTTCGGGTAAATCTTTTTCAAAATCAAAGATGTCTTCAGGCTCCCTATTTTTTGTTTTTATAACTTGACCTGCTTTATTAAGTATTTGGTTTTCTGCATGTATTAGGGACTGGTTATGATGAATGACATGATTAGTTTTTATGCCTTGCTTGTCAAAGTAGTCCGCAATGCTATAAAGATTAATTTCTCTAATATAATTTTCAATTGAATAGCGCCCCGTTATCGGGTTTTTTCTCGTTGCTTGAGTCATTAGTCCCGTATTTTCATCAAAAAGGACTTCAGAGGTGTAAATAATATTATGCTCTGTATCATATTTTACTATTTTAAGTTGCTTTAAATTGTTATTACCCCAATAATCATAACGATAATGGCTAATTAGTGCTAAAGGTCTTTTTTGAATACTGACCACAATACCGTGCTTTTTTTCAACCCGCAGATAGCAAGGTAATTCAAACACTTCTTCAAATGAAGCGTGTTGTTGTAATTGTTTATGCTCATCTAAGGTATAAAAATAAACACCATCCTCTAGCGATTGAAAAGAATCGGTCGGATATAATATTTCAATAATATTGCGTTTACGTTGCCATATATCACTATATTGATAATTCTGATTTAATTTGATCTGAGCAATACTTTGAGTTGCGATTTCATACATATCAGGATGGTTTTCTAGAGCAATTACCGATGTGGATAAGTCTTCTTCAGGAAAGCTATATTTTTTATCAATAAAAATATCAAAATCACGTTGAAAATAGACTTTATTGGGTATAATGCCCTGTGTTTTTAGTTTTTTGACTAGTTGTGCTTGTTGGTCTTGCATCTTTACCTCGGCTAAAACAGATTGAAAAGTTGCTATCCATAATACAAAAGAAAATAAACATATTTTTATTAAATGTTTCATGTCATTATTAACTCCTTTAAATTTAGGTTTACCTGTTGCATTATTCTGACTTTGCTTTTTTAGATATATCTGATAGTTTTTTTATTAGTATTTTTCTTATTATATTTTTTTCTGTTGTGTTTTCAGGAAGGTTATCTAAAGATTTTTTATAACGGATAAAATGCCTATCTTGCTTTAGCCCAATACAATCAGGATCAGCTAAATTACAGGTAGCTAATAATAAAAATAAAAAAGTATGGCAATTGGTTTCCTTATAACTGTCATTGGTCCAACTCCATTCTTCATGTGCTCCATCCTGTTGTATTGCATCAAATTCTTCGGCAAATTGCCTAATTTCATCAAATATCTGCTCTTCATTTCGCGTATCATTAGGCAACAAATAAGGCGATGTTGTAAATTTGATTTTCTCCAAATGGAAATGACCATTTTGATGCGGATCAAAGGCTCGGCAAGAATGGTCATTATTATTTTTTTTGCGCCCTGCATTCCGGTCTTTTGTTGGCGTTAATTCAGTTAATTGTTTGTTCTGATCTTTCTTTCGTCTTTTGGGGTGGTCACCATTTAAAGTACCATCGCTAGAAATGATGTTTTTGCCATTAAAAATATTTATAGGTTGGAAAGGAAAACCTACAGGATACCAACCATAACTTTCTCGAAAGCCATTGGCTTTACTTGAGATTTGTAATGGATTTTTATCGTTATCAACAAGATCTTTTTCTTTTAATCCCCTTTCACGTGAATTTTTCATTACTTCATCTATTTCAGATTCGTCTTCATGTAAAAATTCAATCCAAAAATGCCCAACTTCAAATACCAGCAAATTAACGGGTATTCTTCGAATTAAAATTTTTTCTAATGGTCTCACTCCCGCCTTGACTTTGGCAATTACTTTTGAGGATTGACGGGGATAGGTGACGGATTTTACGGTTATCCAAGTCATAAAACAATCCTTAATCTTTTTATCAATACGAGCTATATTTTCTATATAGCGACAGTTGGTAATAGTAGTTTCCTTAGGCTCAATGTATTAAATTCTTTTTAGAAAAATGCCGTTAAAATAAAATAGTACAAAGTCAAATAATATCCTTACTAAATTTAAGGTCGTTGTCAAGCAACAGTTTGTTATCATTAACAATGCCGTTGATTAACGCACTTTATTTAAATTATTTAGAGGCCACTCCATAGCATAGAAATTTAACTCGAATGCCAGCGCTTGCTTTTTTATATTGATACAATTTGGTGCTTTATCATGGTTTTCTAGTTTACTTCCCTCTGTTTTTATAATAGCGAATTACTACTTTTGAGTTGCAATAGTTTAAGGGAGAGCTACATCATTGTCCCTGTGATGAGCAATATCATGGATATTATTTGGTATCAATTCCATTCGTTTCTTTTATCTTAATTTCCTACAATTGATGCTATCAAATTAGTGTTGATTTAACTCTAGCAATAGCAAATTAACAATATTTCTAAAAGTTTGCTGATCACATCATGATGGAGGATGAAATGGGAAATGAATCTAACGACCAAATGTTTTTTCAAGATTTGATTCTTTTAGATAAAGACTTTCAAGATACAAATCAATTTTTCGATTTTACTTTTCCTATTTTAAAAAGTGGTGGTTATGTAAATCATTCCTTTTTAGATGCAATTAAACAAAGAGAGTCTTCATTTCCTACCGCATTACCAACTGAGCCTTATGTGGTTGCGATGCCGCATACTGATGTCGAACATGTTATTAGACCGTTTATCTTTTTTACTCGAGCCAAAGAAACCATTCCATGGCGTGAAATGGCAAATAATGACCATGTGTTAAAGGCTAACCTTGTGTTTTTGCTAGGGTTTAATCAAAAGGATGGGCATATTGATTTATTGCAAAAATTGATGTCCTGCTTTGTGAATTCGCGTTTTTTAGAAGAACTTTATCACGCAAAAACTGAACATGAAATTTTTACACTATTGACATCCAATATCAATTTATAAGGAGGCATTATGAAAAAAGTTATTGTTGCATGTGGCAGCGGAGTGGCCACATCACAAACCGTCGCCAGCAAGGTTACTCGTTTATTAAAAGAACGGAATCTTGATGAGATAAAAGTAGAAGTTGTAGATCTGAAATCTGTCGATACTCACATTAAAAATAGTGCTGCTTATATAGCGATAACTAAAATTGAAAAACAGTACCCTATTCCTGTCATCAATGGTATTGCGTTTCTAACAGGAATAAATATGGAAGCGGAGCTACAAAAAATTATTGATGCCTGTAAATAGGAGTACAAATATGGAATTTTTAGGAACAATTATAAATTATATTTTGAATTTAGGTGCGCCAGTTTTTGTACCATTCATTATGCTCATTGCGGGTTTAATTGTACGCATGAAATTTAGAGATGGTGCTTCGGCTGCCATTACGCTAGGTGTGGCATTTGTTGGTATGAGTATGTTGATTGGTTTTATGGTGGGTGCTATTGGCTTAGCTGCGCAAACTATGATGGAGCGAACAGGAATTGAATTGAGTATTATCGATGGCGGGTGGACAACTATGGCGAACGTATCTTGGGCTTGGCCATATGCTTTTCTTATGTTTCCTTTGCAAGTAGGTGTCAATATTTTAATGTTGGTATTAAAAAAGACTGATACCTTTAACGCAGACTTATGGAATGTGTGGGGAAAAATTTTTACCGCATTTATTGTGGTTGCCGTCGCTACCCCAATTTTAGGTGCTGTTGTGGCTTTGCCTCTTGCCTTTATTATTGCTACTTTGCAGATCATATTAGAGCTTAATTCGGGGGATATTAACCAACATCGAATTGAAAAACTAACGGGCATTCCGGGGGTAACTTGTACTCATAGAATGTTATTTTTCAGTGCGATTTATTATCCTTTTGATCTTCTTCTTCGCAAAATACCTATTTTAAATAAACCAATGGATGCAGCGACATTACGTTCTAAAATTGGTGTATTTGCTGAAAATCATGTGATTGGTTTTTTGTTAGGTGTGATTTTCGGGATTATTGCTGGTTATGATGTTGCAGCTATTTTAATGCTGGGTGTGCAAGCCGCTACAGCGCTTATGTTATTTCCAATGATTTCTAAGTTATTTATGCAGGCATTATCGCCAATTTCTGAAGCAATTAGTGAATATATGAATAAACGCTTTGCTGGACGTAAATTATTTGTTGGCTTGGATTGGCCATTTATGGGTGGTTCAAGTGAGATTTGGTTTACAGTTATCGCTGCTATTCCTTTTACCTTAATTTGGGCTGTTATTTTACCTGGTAACAAGCTTCTCCCTTTTGCTGGCATTATCAATTTGGCACTTATTGTTCCTGCATATATTTTAACTAAAGGAAACACATTAAGAATGGTGATTTTAGCCATCATTGGTGTGCCATTCTTCTTATTTGTTGGAACTCAATTTGCACCGATTATTACCGATTTAGGATTAACAACTAAGGCTATTGATATCCCAGCTAATCAGCTAATTTCAAATAGTTCAATCGATGCGCCTATTTTTACTTATGCATTTTCATTTATTTGGCAATGCTTAAAAGGCTATTTTGCTCCATTATTTTTTGCTGTTTATTGGTGTGTGGGGTATTTCTTTTATGCTTGTGAACTGCGCAAAGAGGCTATGCAGGATATAGCAGAAAAAAATAATGAATAAATGAGTTATAAAGTATTCGTTGAACATATTTTGCAGTAAATCTGGTGGTAAGGTTAGTTACCATCAGACAACGAACAATAAGGTAATTATTATATGGTTGTCGATAAGCGAATTCATGCTGTTTTAAAAGCATTAATTCATAATCCAAATATGAGTGGCGTTGAGCTTCAATCTGAATTTGGGTTAACTCGTAAACAGCTTAGTTATACCATTAAGAAAATTAATGACTTTCTTGAATCATCTAATCTTGAATTAATTAAACGATTTAAAACAGGTAAGTTTAGTGTTCCTAAATTAGTGATCGAAACCTTTAGGGATGAGCCTGTATCGCTTGCTATTGGACGTTATATTTATTCTGAAGATGAACGAGTTCATTTACTACTCTTTTTTCTATTAATTAGAACGGAAAGAATGTCGTTAATACATCTTTCTTCGTCGCTTACTGTCAGTCAAAACACCGTTATCAATGATATCAAAAAAGTACAAGCAATGATTGTTCAATATCATTTACAAATCAACTATGACCGCGAGAATGGTTATCGCATTATCGGTAATGAAATTGACAAACGTTATTTGTTGCTAAAATTAATTCGTCGAATTATTAGTATGCCAATAGCTGACAAAATTTTTAGAGAAAATGAGATTATTACCCAAGGTCGTTTAGAACAAGTGGGGCAGGTTTTCAGCGAAATAGAAAAAAAATTAAAAATTGTTTTTACTGATGAGCAGTTGCAAGAGCTAACTTACTTTATTTGTTTTATGTTACAGCGCATAGAAACCGATAAAAAAATTACGCTTTTGCCAGAAAATTATACTGAAGTTGCAAATGGTCGTGATTTTCAATTATTGAAAAAGCTCATTGAAAAATTTGGTATTACTGATCTTAATGAGCAAATTTTTTTAATGGTATTAGTGCAAAGCTCTAATATACAAACTCTATCCGATAAATATTTCCATTTAGATGCGGTGCTATTAGAAAGTGTCGTTGAGGTTATTGCTAATTTTGAACAGATTAGTTGTATCACCTTTAAAGATAAGAGCGAACTGATTGAACGTATTTATCAGCATTGGAAACCTGCTTATTATCGTATTCGATATCATATTTCTAATATCAACAGTGTATATGACATTGTATTGCAAGAATTTGGTCACTTACATGAAATGGTACGAAAAGCGATTTCCCCTTTTGAAAAAATATTGCATTGTAATATGCCAGATGAAGAGGTCGCTTTTATTACTGTACTTTTGGGCGGTTGGTTAACTCGAGAAGGTTTGATTAATCGAATTAAAACAAAGAAGATCGCTATTTTTGTTTGCGAAAATAGTGCAACTGTCTCAACTTATCTTTACCTGACTTTACAAGTATTGCTTCCTGAATTACATTTTTCTGATGCCATGTCTAAACGTGAGTTCGAAAAATATCATCATTATTATGATATCGTTTTTTCTACCTCACATTTATCTACCGATAAATTATTATTTATTGTTAATCCTTCACTGAATAACTTTCATAAAAATGCTTTTCGTCATCAAGTGATCGGCACTTTACAAGGTATTGATCCTAGCATTATTCAAATTGATGAGATGATGTTAATTATTGAAAAATATAGCAATATCAAAGATCAAAAAGCACTGCAAAAGGAGTTAACCGCATACCTTTATAACGATGAAATGAATGATAACCCCGTACTAATAACACAACAGGAAATTCCTTCATTAGCTGATTTAATGCAAAAAGAACATATCAATATTATAGAAAAAGTGAATATAGCATGGGAGGATGCATTGGCATTAGCCGCTCAACCATTGTTAAACAACCAATCCATAGAAAGTGAGTATCTTGAAAGAATGGTGAATAAAATCCAATTTGAGCAACCTTACATTATGCTGGTCGATGGGTTAATTATTGCCCATGCTGGTATTGATGATGGTGTAAATAAAGTCGCTATGTCTTTACTTAAATTATCAGAAAGAATCACTATTTGTGGTTATATGCAAGCTGATTTAATTGTTGTTTTAGCAACAAATAATCCTCAAAAACACCTTAAAGCACTTGCTCAATTAAATGAATTATTAGAATTTCACGAAGGCGCAACGCGCATACGAAATGCCAAAAATAGCAATGAAATTTGGGAGTTGTTTGCCAATTATCAATGAATATCTTGTCAAAATAGGAGTTACACAATGTTAGAGATACAAAAACAATATGTAGTCGACATGGCTAAAAAATCGAGTGAGTGGGGGCTTTGTAAACATAAAGCAGGTAATTCTAGCGTTCGTGATAAAGAGTCAGGGTATGTTCTTGTCACGCCAACAACAATTGATAAAAAGTTGTTAACAATTCGGGATATTGTTGTGATGGATCTTGATGCTAATGTTATTGAAGCCGATTCAGGATTGAGACCAACCAGTGAGTGTTTAATGCATCTTGAGATTTATAAAGCTCGTCCAGATGTTTTTGCTATTTCACACACGCATTCTATTTTTGCAACATCATTTGCTGTATTAGCAAAACCTATTCCTGCCGTTGTTTATGAGTGTGCAATTCTTAATTTAAAAGATGGTGTGATCCCTGTTGCACCCTATGGGCGACCGGGTACCCCAGACCTTTCAAATAGCGTTATAGAACCCATAAAACGAGCTGATGCCATTTTAATGGAAAAGCATGGTGCTATTGCCGTAGACAAAGATCCGTATGAAGCTGTATTAAAGGCTGCATATATTGAAGAAATGGCTGAAATATACTATCACGCTTTACTGATTAATGGCGGTAAAGATCCGGGTGGATTTCCGTCAGAGGAGTTACAGCGTTGGGCCTATCCTTCACAAATTAAATTTAAAAAATAATTTTTAGTCTATTTATTTTAGTCAATTAATAGAAAAATAGTGAATCAGTAAAAAATTTTATTTTAAAAAATTAGATGTTGTTTGAATACTTAGACATTTTATCAATAATACTTAGAATATTCTTTTATCGATATTGTGATGATGATGTCCGCCGATGATATCGGCGGATTTATTGTTTTATTGGGTTTGGATATATTCATTCATATATTTTAAGATATACGCCATTGAAGCCGCTCCCGGATCCATGTGACCGATTGCGCGTTCACCTAAATTTTTAGTTCGTCCAAATACAGCGATCATCTGTTTCGTTTTTTCTGCGCCTTCCATAGCAGATTGTGCTATTTTAGGGAGCGCATCGATTAACTTCGAAGATGTTAATTGACTTGCGGTTGTTGCACTAGCTGCTAAGGCATCAACCATAGTCTTATCCCCTGGTTTGGCTTTTCCGCGTTGATAGACTGCCTGCCAACCTTCGTTAAGGAGTTTTGATAATACATCAGAATCAAACTCTGTTACGCCTGTAATACTTTTTCCGCCCGCTCTAAATAAAGTACCAAAAATAGCGCCAGAAGCTCCGCCCATACTTATCATTAATTTTGTACCAATTTGCGTAAAAAAATCACCTATATTAGTTGGTTGAAATTTTTCGTCTTGTAGTAGCACCATGATAGCTGTAAATCCACGTTTCATACCGATACCGTGATCGCCATCGCCGACTAATTGATCTAAAGCGGTTAATGTTGGTTCACTTTCGATCATTTTTTTTGCGGTAAATAACATCATTTTACGAACTTGTAATAAATTCATTCTATTTTCTCCATCCTAGTGTTTGGCAAGGTAAATCATAAAGATGTTGTAATTCTTCATCTAATTTCATTAAGCTAATTGAAAAACCAGACATTTCAAGGGATGTACAAAAATGGCCAACAACGACATCATGGCTGATTATGCCGCGTGTATCCAGCTCAATACCGACTTTACGTGTTACAATGAACAGTTCGGCGTTACTTAGTGCGCCTAAATTATTAATTAATACACACACGCGGTCGCCTTTTTTAAACGGTAAATCATCACACAGGCTGTCTATCATCTCTTTAACAACTTCATCAGATGATGTTATAGCTTGTCGACGTAATCCAGCTTCACCATGAATACCAATACCAATTTCAATTTCGTTATCATCTAATTCAAAATTGAAATGATTTGATTGAGGTAATGCGCATCCATCTAGGGCGACACCGATGGTACGAACATTGTTGTTTGCTTTCGATACTACTTGGTAGAGATTTTCAAGATCGTATTTTTCAAATTGTGCGGCAGCGCCGGCAATTTTGTATAAAAACATAATACCAGCAACGCCACGGCGATCAGAAATCTTAGATAATGGTGCTGAAGCAATATCATCAGTTGCTCGAATCCTTTTGATGACAATATTTTCTTCTCCTAATATTTCGGCTGCAATATCAAAATTCATTCCGTCACCAGAATAGTTGCCAAACAAAAATAGTACGCCTTTTCCTTTTTCTATAGCTTTGGTTACTTCAATAATTTGATCTGGAGATGGCGATGTGAAAACTTCGCCAATAGCACAGCCATCAATTCCGCCTTTACCAATAAATCCTGCAAAGGTTGGTTCGTGACCACTACCACCACCTGAGACAATAACTACTTGATCACTGGCAATATGGTTACCATAAACGGCACAATGTTCAGAAATTGCAGTTAACCTACCCTGATAGGCATAGATCAATCCCTGCATGACTTCTTGTCTTACATTATTGGGATCATTAAGTAGTTTTTTGGGTTTGCGCATTCTTTATTTCCTCTTTAATTATAGTTAACAACGTTTTATTGTAGGGAAAATTAATAACTCAAACGAATACAATTAATGACAAATAATATCCTACTTATTGCGCATCATCGGGATGATTTAGTTGATCTTTATGAGAGCTAGAAATTTAGTTTTTTATTCTTGAAAAGGTATAGTATCACTAATATTTATTATTAACTTGTTTATAAAATAATATTACAGTTATAATTTGTGAAAAAGTTTCAGGAGAGTAGGTGTTTGAGTATAAGCACCATTAATCATTGTCTATGAATACAGAATCTTATCTTCAACGTTTTAGCGGTATTGCAAGGCTTTATGGTGAATCAGCCTTGCAATGTTTTTTGCAAGCGCATATTTGTGTAATTGGCATTGGCGGTGTGGGATCTTGGATTGCAGAAGCGCTTGCGCGTAGCGGAATTGGTCAAATTACCTTAATTGATATGGATGATGTATGTGTGACAAATACTAATCGTCAAATTCATGCTTTAAAATCTAATATAGGTAAAGCTAAAACCTCAGTGATGGCAGAGCGTATTTTACAAATTAATCCTGAATGTGTGGTGAATGAAATTGATGACTTTATTAATATCGATAACGTCAGCGAATATTTGGGAACAAAGCAATCACCACGGTATAACTATATTATCGATGCAATTGATAGTGTTCATGATAAAGCAGCGGTTCTTGCATATTGTAAGCGACAAAAATTAAAAGTGATTACTATTGGTGGGGCTGGAGGGCAAAAAGATCCAACACAAATTAAAATTGCTGATTTAGCCAAAACCATTCAAGATCCATTAGCGGCCAAGTTACGTGAAAAGCTAAAGCATAATTATAAATTAAACAAAGATAGTAAAGGTAAATATGCCATTCCTTGTGTATTTTCAACGGAACAATTAACGTATCCAGCTAAAAACGGAAAAATATGCTTTACAAAAAGTGATGCAGAAGGACCTAAAAAAATGGACTGTGAATCAGGATTTGGAGCAATTACAACAGTTACTGCTACCTTTGGTTTCGTCGCTGTTAGTTATGTGTTAAATAAATTGTGTAACGTATAACTTTTTAGAACTAATCACTTTTTTCTTCATCACAAATCGCATTAAAGGATAACTACTTATTTATGACAAGTAGCTATCCTTTTGTTTACTGTCTAATGACTTCTTTTCTTTTTCAGTAGCTAAAGGCATAAATCAATTAGTTACTTTTATTAACATGCTTTTTTATTCAATATATTATTGTATAAAGTAAAAATCTGATTTACGATAACGTCAATTTCGTTTTGTTATTATGCTTAAGCATTAAATAGTTTCATGGAAGACGCCAAACGATCCCGATTTATTTTTTAATTTCAAGGAGAAATCTATGGCAGTAACTAATATGAATGAGTTAAATGAGTTAATGGCTCGTGTCAAAAAAGCACAGGAGACTTATTCAACTTATACTCAAGAGCAAGTTGACAAAATCTTTGTGGCAGCAGCAACCGCCGCTGCCGCTGCACGTATCCCTCTTGCACAGCAAGCTGTTGCTGAGTCAGGAATGGGGATTGTTGAAGATAAAGTCATAAAAAATCTTTTTGCTGCAGAGTATATTTTAAACAAATATCGTCACGATAAGACTTGTGGCGTCGTGGCTGAGAATGAACCATTTGGTACTATTACTATAGCAGAACCACTTGGTATTATTTGTGGAATTGTTCCTACCACTAATCCAACTTCTACCGCAATTTTCAAATCTCTAATTAGTCTAAAAACACGTAATGCAATTGTCTTCTCTCCACATCCTAGAGCCAAAAAATCAACGATTGAAGCAGCTCGAATTGTGTTAGATGCGGCAATAAAAGCCGGTGCACCAAAAGATATTATTGGTTGGATTGATGAACCATCTATCGAATTATCAAATGCATTAATGCATCACGATGATGTCGCTGCTATTTTAGCAACGGGCGGACCGGGTATGGTTAAAGCAGCTTATAGTTCTGGTAAACCAGCATTAGGTGTTGGAGCCGGTAATACACCTGTTGTTATTGATGAAACAGCTGATTTAAAACGTGCTGTGGCTTCTGTACTTATGTCTAAAACCTTTGATAATGGTATGATTTGTGCTTCAGAACAAGCTATTGTGGTTGTTGATTCTGTGTATGATGAAGTGCGCCGTTTATTAACCCAATATGGCGCATATGTTTTAAATGCTAAAGAAACGAAAGCAGTGCAAGGCATCATTTTAAACGATAAAGGTGCATTAAATGCTAATATTGTTGGTCAACCAGCAACAAAAATTGCTGAAATGGCTGGTTTTAAAGTGCCTGCAGGTTCAAAAGTCCTTGTCGGTGAAGTGAGTAAAGTCGATTTATCTGAACCATTTGCCCATGAAAAACTTTCACCAACGCTAGCCATGTTTAAAGCGAAAGATTTTACTGAAGCGGTAGATAAAGCGGAAAAATTAGTTGAAATGGGGGGAATGGGGCATACTTCTGTTCTTTACACTGATCAAGATAGCAACCGTGAACGTATTGCTTATTTTGGTAGTAAAATGAAAACTTGCCGTATTTTAATTAATCAACCAGCGGCTCATGGTGGTATTGGTGATTTGTATAATTTTGATTTAGCGCCATCTTTAACTTTAGGATGTGGCTCTTGGGGTGGAAACTCGGTATCTGAAAATGTTGGACCGAAGCACTTAATCAATAAGAAAACAATCGCTAAGAGAGCAGAAAATATGTTGTGGCATAAATTACCAAGTTCTATCTATTTTAAACGTGGCTCACTACCTATAGCTTTAAATGAAGTGGTTGAGCAAGGTGCAAAACGTGTATTTTTGGTAACAGATAAATTTTTATTTAATAACGGCTACTCAAAACAAATCACTGACCAATTAGAAGCTCAAGGTGTTATTTGCGAAACTTTCTTTGATGTTGAAGCAGATCCTACATTAAGTGTTGTCCGTAAAGGTACCGACTCAATGCAAGCATTCCAACCGGATACAATTATCGCTTTAGGCGGTGGTTCACCAATGGATGCGGCTAAAATCATGTGGGTTTTATATGAGCATCCTGAAACCAAATTCGAAGAATTAGCATTGCGCTTTATGGATATCCGTAAACGTGCTTGCCACTTCCCAAATATGGGTCAAAAAGCAAAATTAATTTGTGTAACAACGACATCAGGTACGGGTTCTGAAGTGACACCATTTGCAGTTGTTACCGATGATGCAACGGGGCAAAAATATCCATTAGCCGATTATGCAATTACGCCACACATGGCTATTGTTGATGCTAATTTAGTGATGAATATGCCTCGCTCGCTTTGTGCTGCTGGTGGTTATGATGCCGTAACGCATGCATTAGAGGCTTATTTATCAGTCATGGCTAGTGAGTTTTCTGATGGACAAGCATTACAAGCTCTAAGCATACTTAAAACTTATCTACCTACAAGTTATCGGGAAGGTGCTAAAAATCCTGTTGCCCGAGAAAAAGTACATAGTGCAGCGACATTAGCAGGGGTTGCTTTTGCTCAGGCATTCCTTGGTGTTTGTCACTCAATGGCGCATAAAATTGGTGCTGCTTTCCATATTCCACATGGTGTGGCAAATGCGATGTTAATTAGTAATGTGGTGCGTTTTAATGCAACTGACAAACCAACTAAGCAAGGCACATTTAGCCAATACGGTTATCCAAAAGCAATTATCCGCTATGCAGAAGTTGCTGATCATTTAGGTTTAACCGCAGCTACTGATAAAGATGAGAAGAAAGTCGAGAAATTAATTGGTTGGTTAGATCAACTTAGAAAAGATCTTGATATCCCATTTTCTATCAAAGAATTTGGTGTGGATGAAAAAACTTTCTTGGCTCAAGTCGATCAATTAGCGGTTGATGCCTTTGATGACCAATGTACAGGCGCTAATCCTCGTTATCCTTTAATTGCAGAGTTAAAACAAATTCTGCTTGATACCTATTATGGTCGTGCATATCAGGACAAAGGGGACATTAGTGAGGATGTTGCTGTACATACCGCAGCAAAAGGTGTTGAGACCCCTAAGAAAAAAGTTGCTAAAAAGAAATAATATAAATTAATTTTTTGATTAAAAAAAGGTCTGAAATAGCTTATGTTTCAGGCCTTTTTTATGTTTTTGATTTTTTTTTAAGCAAACAAAATAAAATTTGTTTTTTTTGCTTGCAAGGTTAAATATTCTAGTCCATAATGCGCAGCACTTAGGCCGGCTTAGCTCAGTAGGTAGAGCAACTGACTTGTAATCAGTAGGTCGCCAGTTCGATTCCGGCAGCCGGCACCATTTTCCTAAGTAGACAAATTTATAAAGATTCGGGGTGGGGTTCCCGAGCGGCCAAAGGGAGCAGACTGTAAATCTGCCGTGTCACACTTCGAAGGTTCGAATCCTTCCCCCACCACCATCATCTAATATTAGCAATAGCTAATTGAAGCATTTAGGTAGCCGAGTTTGAACATGCGGGCATCGTATAATGGCTATTACCTCAGCCTTCCAAGCTGATGATGCGGGTTCGATTCCCGCTGCCCGCTCCAATTGCTGATATAGCTCAGTTGGTAGAGCGCACCCTTGGTAAGGGTGAGGTCGGCAGTTCAAATCTGCCTATCAGCACCATTCTTGTTAATTTCCTAAACTTCTAAAAATATCGAATTTGCCTGCTTTAATGCTTGTCACTAGATAGCTTTATCTGTTATCATTCAGAGCTAATTTTAAGTTAGTATTATGTTGATATTAAATATGATACTTGGTTAATGTGGTGAATCACCACCGATTTGTATTACATTTGAGGGACAATCGATGTCTAAAGAAAAATTTGAACGTACAAAACCCCACGTTAACGTTGGTACAATCGGCCACGTTGACCACGGTAAAACAACTTTAACTGCGGCAATTACTTCTGTACTTGCTAAAAAATACGGCGGTCAAGCTCGTGCATTCGATCAAATCGATAACGCACCAGAAGAAAAAGCACGTGGTATCACCATCAACACTT
>NZ_JBXSQI010000030.1:0-25885 GCF_057063565.1 Gilliamella sp. X-57
GTAGTGGTAATCAACGTCGCTTTAGGACATTCAATGTCATCGATGACTTTAATCGTGAGGCGCTAGGCATTGATATTGCGGTAAGCTTACCGGCAGGGAGAGTTACCCGTTACTTAGATAAACTGGCTGAATATCATGGGTATCCATTAAAAATACGGGTCGATAATGGACCAGAATTTACAGGAAAAACCTTTATAAACTGGGCAAAGTTACATGGTATAAACATTGATTATATCCAGCCCGGTAGTCCTTATCAAAATGGTTATATTGAACGATTTAATCGTACCTATCGTACTGAAGTACTCGATTTATATCTTTTTAACAACTTAGCACAAGCAAGGAGAATAACCGAAGAATGGTTAACGATTTATAATACTGAAAGACCGCATGAGGCGTTAAATAACATGACACCGATTGAGTATAAAACACTAAAACAAGCAGCATGATTTTCTACGTGAGTTGTGTACTAGGTTTGGGGTATTTACAAATTAAAGCTTAATCTCAGGGTAAAGCGTAAACAGCGCATTCCTTCACGAAGCCCAGAAAGGCTATTAGCGCCCAATAAACAAGGTGAATGTTGGTCAATGGATTTTATGAGTGACAGTAGTCGTAATCAGCGTCGCTTTAGGACATTCAATGTCATCGATGACTTTAATCGTGAGGCGCTAGGCATTGATATTGCGGTAAGCTTACCGGCAGGGAGAGTTACCCGTTACTTAGATAAACTGGCCGAATATCATGGGTATCCATTAAAAATACGAGTCGATAATGGGCCAGAATTTACAGGAAAAACCTTTATAAACTGGGCAAAGTTACATGGTATAAACATTGATTATATCCAGCCCGGTAGCCCATATCAAAATGGTTATATTGAACGATTTAATCGTACCTATCGTACTGAAGTACTCGATTTATATCTTTTTAACAACTTAGCGCAAGCAAGGAGAATAACCGAAGAATGGTTAACGATTTATAACACCGAAAGACCGCATGAGGCATTAAATAACATGACACCGATTGAGTATAAAACACTAAAACAAGCAGCATGATTTTCTACTTGAATCTTGTACTAAGTTTGGGATATTTACACCTGTAAGCCTTAAAACTGCGCTTGAGGTATTAGCGGTAATGAATGATAGAACAATGAGCCAAGAGCTTGTAAATAGAGTAAAGCAGTCATTAACAGAGGAGGAAAAGAAAATTGCAGGCATCTAAAAAACTAAAGGCTTTAACTGCGCCAACAGCCAAAGCCCAAATCAAGTTAACCACACACTAAATAAGGAAAACTCATGAATAATAGTAATATAAACAACTCTAATTGTCCAGTAATAGCAGGAATCTCTATCACAACCGATGAGCAAGGTCGATATAATCTTAATGCGCTACATAAAGCTAGTGGATTGGGCGATCACAAAAGACCAAGCAAATGGTTAGCTTCACAACCAACAAAAGAGCTAATTGCTGAATTAGAAAAAAGTCAAAGCCCTTCTACGGGCTTAGGTCAAAATTTAATCAACACAATCAAAGGTGGTATTTCTTCTGGTACTTTCGCCCACGAACTTTTAGCAGTATCTTACGCAGGTTGGATGAGTCCAAAATTTCAGTTAATGGTAAATCAAGTATTTTTAGACTATAAAAAAGGTGAATTGAAAAACATTCAAAAGCCTTTTAAATCTTACTTACCTGAATATCGACAAGCTAAGGCGATAGAATTGTCAGTCAGAGCATTAGATAAGATGTTTAGCAATCTGCCGCACCTTAGCGAACAGTCTAAGCAAGCTATCTATGCAGATACAATTAATCCGATTGCAGGTAAAAATGTCATTCCACTTCCCAAGCTTGAAAACAAAACATTTTCAGCTAGTGAGGTTGGGGATTTACTCGGCGTATCTTCGAACAAAATTGGTCGTATAGCTAATAAGCTCAACTTAAAAACAGAAGACTATGGAATTTTCGTACTCGATAAGTCACGTTCTTCTGATAAACAAGTTGAAACTTTTAGATATAACGAAAAAGCAATAGATGTAATCAAAAATCATCTTATTAATAAAGAAATCGCTTAACCAATTAACAAATTATAAGCCCTCTAAAAAGGGGGTAATTACGAGGATATAGTATGTCAAACACAAAATTAGAAACAATTCAGTTTCACAATCAACAATTAATCGTTCTTAATCACCAAGATAAACCCTATATTGCAATGAAACCTGTGTGTGAAAATATCGGGTTAGATTGGGCTGCTCAGCTTAAAAGAATCAAGCGACATCAAGTATTAAGCTCAGGTATGGTCATGATGACCACACCTTCAAAACAAGGTTTACAAGAGTACGTTTGCCTACCAATCTCACTGATTAACGGCTGGCTATTCGGTATTGAAACAAGTCGAGTAAAACCAGAAATTAGGGCAACACTTGAACAATATCAATTAGAATGTTTCGATGTACTTTATAACCACTTTATGCCAAAAGTAGCGCAACAGTTTCCTAATACAATTTCACCCGAGCAACAACAAGCGATCCAACAAGCTGTCAACGAGCGAGTTTATCGAACAGGTGAAAGACATCAGGCTGTTTATTCAAAGTTTCATCAGCAATTTAAGATACCACGTTACCAAGATTTGCCTGCTAGCAAATTTGACGAGGCTATTAAGTGGTTGGGTGGTGTAAGCATGAGAAACTTTAAATCGATTAACATTGATAACCTAAAGCGTCAGTATAACTACTTAGCAACAATACAAGAATATTATTATAAGGTATTCGATTTATATAATGATACGCTTTCCGATTTTCTAAATAAAAATAGTCCTGCTTTGCACTATAACTTTTCATCTGCATTAAATAAAATTCAAGTAAATATTGGTTTATCACTTAATTTTATTCGCAGTGAAATAGATATCGGCTCAAAATCAAAAATAATAAATTTTGCTGCTGATATTGATTATCTAAATTAAAAGTTCCCGTTATGCATCACAACCCTTTTTTTAATCGCTTTTTTAATTCATTGAAAAATATAGATTAATTTTAGCGCTAGAAAAAAGGGTTATTTTCGAAAAAATGGCTGAATTTTAGTTAAAACAATATGATATCTTTGATATAATCTAGTTCACCGCCGAATAGGCGGTTTAGAAATAGAATCAAAAACGGTGAATATGTTGTTATAGGTTCACCGCCGAATAGGCGGTTTAGAAAAATATTAACTATGTGTGCTGCTAATGCTGTTGGTTCACCGCCGAATAGGCGGTTTAGAAACAAATCGCACCGCCCGCAGAATCACCAAGGACGTTCACCGCCGAATAGGCGGTTTAGAAATTTACTTCGCGAATTGTTTCAAATACACCGATGTTCACCGCCGAATAGGCGGTTTAGAAAAATAATATCGAAGCAGCTCGGGCTGGAGTTAAGTTCACCGCCGAATAGGTGGTTAATGCATATAAAATTAACTCGACAACTATAAAACCATAATAATAAGAGATTATTTTATTTGTCTTATTCCGGCGTCAGAATGCGCCGACAAAAGAGTGAGGTCAGCATGCCAAACAGAAAAGTTTAGCGAGGCTATGCTTTGTCAGGAACACATTTGAACATCTCAGTAAAGCGAAGATGGTATTGAAAAGATAAGTATTATGGATGATATAAATAATATTGGGGAATTTTACACAAAATCCCCTTATTCAGACGTTATCACAGTAGCAATTTTTTACACCAAATGAATAAAACGTCCGAAAACACTGCTCCAGCCACCAAAAAAACTCAATATCAGGCAAAAAACTGTTATATAACATATTGATTTTATTTATTTTTTATTTTATTGTTTTTTATATAAAAACAATAAATTTCAATATCTTCAATCTTTCCATAAACTGAATCGAAGTCACACCTAAATAATTTTTACCAAAAATCCCCCAAAAAAACTAGCCAAGCTTTTTTTTTATGGTTATACTTTCATCAACTTAAAAAAGGATTATTTAATAAGCGAATGAACGCAAAAAGGATAAATAAAACAATAATTTACTTGACAGGTGAACCATAATGCATTATCATTTTAAACACCAAACACCAAACACCAAACCTGGCAAACCTATGTCTTAAATTTATCAAATAGACGCATCAGACGAATTTTTACTCTTGCCTCGTTGATATCCTCGAAGTTATCTCTCAAATTACTATCAACATTATCCCAAAAAATTTCGTTGGCGTTGGCGGTAGTATTTTTGTTGTTTTCATGGCATTCGCTGGCATTAAATAGTCGAGGTGTTAACCGCAGTGATGCCATAATATTACCTTGGACACAATGGGGTATCGTCAAATTTGTTACTACAGAACTTAGCGGAAGCGGTCCCGCGGATGTCTTCCAATGGGATGCGGGATTCATCGTTAAAGACTTCAATCCCGCATCATATGCGTTTAATTTTCCAACTACAGGGGCTGATGGATTGTATTTTGATTTAATCATATATGGAGATATAGATGAAGATGAATTGACATGGTCGCCAGTCACGCATGAAGGAATCACCGCTACAGTGAAAAAGATAGCAGCAAGGGATAGTTGGGCTTGGCTACAGTGGAGTAGTAGTAGTTGGAGTGATCATATTCTGGATAAGGACGAATTTTTCAATTCATATATATTTATGCGCGTTACGCTAACAGGTCCAGAGGCAAGGAGACAATGGTATAATTCTTATCCGAGTCCCATTGCTAAGCCAAGATTACCACGGACCTTTGAGTTAGTGGGTAAAGATAGAGAGGGTAATGAGGTAGTAAAATATGGATTTGTGTTGCAGAAGTGGTTTGTGACCCGAGGGGATGGACGGAAAAGCCAACCCGAGCAAATATCTTGGTGTAGTCGTTTAGGTTACCGCCTGTCACAGGCTAGGGACTTGACTAATTCGGTGTGTTCCCCAAGAGACGCCATATACAACTGTCAAGGAATCGTCACCGCCACACCATCGTCATCTAGTAATTCAGTCGAACGTCGAATAGGGGCAGGCCTTTTGGCGGATTGGGGCTCCATACTGATGTACACCGGCGCGGGCTTTTACTCCGACGCCTGGGTAAGCGATGAGTTAGATAACAGAAGGTTCAGGCTGGAGATCGATACTGGCGGGATTTCTGGAACCAGAAAAAACGAAAATTTTTACGACGGCGATAATGATGCTATTTGCACCATACCTTAGCTTTTAGTCCTTAAGTCGCGGTCGAACTTATGGTACAAATAAAGGATAAGCAATTAAAAAAGCAAGCGAAATCATAAAAAATTACTAATTAAGCGTAACAATAGAAATTGAGCAAAAATGAACATTAAGTGAAAATCCGATTATATTTTTAAGAGAGATTTTTTAAAAGCCTATAATCATTCATTTTATATTATGAATCAATTATTAGGATTTAATTTAAAGCCCATAATCAAGCACGTTAAAAAACTTGACCAAATCATTGGGTATGGTTTTTTCTGCTAGTGTTATCAATAAACGTGTGAGCTTTACGTTCATTTTTGGGTTTAAAAATTTAGAATAGCGTTGTATGGTTTTTTAGCAGGTTAATGGGTAAAACAATTAATTTATCTGATGATTTACACATTCTTCTATTTATTCATTATATTATTGTTCAACTGGTTAAAATAAAAAATCCAGCAATTGCGATAACATTTGCTGGATTTTTAGTAGTTCTATTGATTTGCTAATGTGCTAATTAACAGGATAAAACTCGTTTGTTGAGTCGCTGTCGTTATCATCATGGTGACTTGAGCCTGGTAACGCTCTAGCTCGTTCAATAGGAACATAACTGCCACTAGGTGTTTCAACTTGACATTCGCCTAAAAAGATAGAATATTTGGTGTTTGCATGCATACTTTCACCTCTAAAATAGCAATGAGCTGCATTGTATAAATCCCCTCGGCAAAGCAATGCAATAGCTAACCAAACAATGAGTACGGCTAAAGTGACCCATTTTAAATACTTCCAAATAAAGGACCAAAATCCTATCCCTCTAAAACGGCAGTATCCATAAATGAGCACTATAACTGCAATAAGCCCTAAACATTCGTATAACCAAAATAGCCACATAGTCATCTCCCACACAGTTAGTTAACTGTTATTTTATACTAACTTTGCCTATACATCTATATGCTTGTAATTGTGTATATTTACACCATAAATTTATATCCAAGAACTGTTACGAATAACACCAACAGCGAGTCCTTCAATGGCAAAATTTTGTTGTTCTAAATCAACTTCGATAGGTGAGAACTCTTTGTTTTCGGCAATTAGGTGAACGTGCTTGCCTTTGCGTGACAGTCGTTTAACGGTAACTTCGTCATCAATGCGAGCCACCACAACTTGACCGTTTTTAACATCTTGGGTTTTATGTACAGCCAATAAATCACCATCTAATATGCCGATGTCTTTCATTGACATACCGTGTACTCTTAATAAAAAGTCAGCATGGGGTTTAAATAGTGATGGATCGACTTGGTAATGACTTTCGATATGCTCTTGCGCTAATATTGGCGAACCCGCTGCGACTTGCCCAATAAGCGGTAATCCCTCTAGTTCATTTTGCTCAACAGGGCTTTCAAGCAAAAGACGAATTCCGCGCGATGAGCCTGCGATCATTTCGATCGCGCCCTTTTTGGCAAGCGCTTTAAGATGTTCTTCAGCTGCGTTAGCGGAACGAAATCCTAATTTTTGAGCAATTTCGGCACGAGTGGGTGGCATGCCGGTGGTTTGGATGTTGTCTTTTATTAAATTATAAATTTGTTGTTGACGTTCGGTTAACGGTCTCATTACTTATTCCTGTTTTTATATACAGATATATGTGATTATATACAGCTAATGATATAAAACAACTATTTTATTTAATTTATTTTTCATTTGACGATAAATTTTTTACATTGTGGTTATTATAGGGTAATTGGATGAGTAATTTTCTCCACTTGATGCGAATTAATAACTAAACTACTGCCAGTATTTTGCATTATTTAATCAACATACTTATATGCTATAATAACCTAATTTTTTATTAGATTGGAATTTGCCTTATGCCTTATGTTGTTGCGCTCAGTGGCGGGATTGCCAGCGGTAAAAGCACCATTGCCGATTTGTTTGCCCAATTAGGTGTGCCAGTTATTGATGCCGACCTTATTGCAAGGCAAGTTGTGCAAGTTGGTAGTGATGCGTTTAATCAAATTGTTAAGCATTTTAGTCAAGAAATTTTGCTCGCTAATGGTGAACTTGATCGCAGTCAGCTACGTGAAATTATATTTAATAATGACCATGAACGACTTTGGCTTAATCATTTGTTGCATCCTATTATTCAACAAGAAACTCAAAAACAAATTGCGATGCAAAGCTCAATCTATGTGATTTGGGTTGTGCCGTTATTGATTGAAAACAATTTGCATACTTTAGCCGATCGGGTGCTGATCATCGATGCTCCAGAGTCGCTACAATTGGCGCGATTAGTAAAAAGAGATAATATTAGCGAATCATTAGCGAAAAAGATGATATTGTCGCAAGTGTCTTTAAAAAAGCGTTTATCTTATGCGGATGATATTATTGTCAATGATGACAATTTGGTATCGCTAACGGCACAAGTTAATTTATTGCATCAACAATACTTAGATAACTTTAATGGTAAGATTTAGATAGATGAGTAATATTATTTTTGAACATCCATTAAACGAAAAAATGCGCACTTGGCTTCGTATTGAATTTTTATTAAATCAATTACATACGCATTGCCATTTAGATCAAAATAATGCGTTGATTTTTTTTCATGCACTGTCCGAGTTGTTAGAAATTATTGAACGTAACGATGTTAAAAGCGATCTGATGAAAGAGCTTGAATCACAAAAACAAAAGTTAACCTTGTGGCTAACGTTCACTGGTGTTGACTATGATTTGCTTAACAGTTTGATCCACCAGTTTGATGAGTTTTTAGCTCAATTTTATGTGACAATGCGCTTAGGACAGCCATTGAAAGAAGACCGTTTTATCACTGCTATTCGTCAACGTTTAACGATCCCTGGTGGATGTTGTAGTTTTGATTTGCCGTCGTTCCATTTATGGCTCAAAATCCCGCAAGAAAGACGCAATATTCAAGTTAAAAATTGGTTACAACACCTGTCAATTCTTGATAAATCTCTAACATGTTATATGCAGTTAATTAGACAAATGGGTGAGTTTAAGCCATTTATTTGTTCTAATAATTTTTTTCAAGAAACGAGTGGTGATGTTAATTTGATTCGTATTCGGGTTTCGTTAGATAAAAATGTCTATCCCCAAGTGTCTGGTCATATGTCACGCTATAGCATTCGGTTCTTACCGCTTGATGCTAGTGATAACGTTAATAACGATGGCATTGAATTTGAGTTAGCTTGTTGCTAATGACGTTAAATGCTGATTTTTGAAAAAAAGAGTTGAAATGAATAAAAATACAGTCACATTTGTTAATTGTCCAACTTGTCAAAAAAAAGTTGAATGGAGCAAAGAGAGTCCTTATCGTCCATTTTGCAGCAAACGTTGCCAGCTTATTGATTTAGGTGATTGGGCAACCGAAGAACATCGCATTGCCGATAAAGACATCACCGAACAAGATCTTTGGAGTGAAGAAGATCTTACCGATTTTGCAGGTAAACATTAATGAAGATTTTAGGTATTGAAACCTCGTGCGACGAAACTGGTATTGCCATTTATGATGATACCAATGGTTTGCTTGCAAACCAGCTTTATTCGCAAATTAAGTTACATGCTGATTATGGTGGTGTAGTGCCTGAGCTTGCATCACGCGATCATATTCGTAAAACCGTACCCTTAATTCAAGCAGCATTAAAAGAAGCAAATTTGCTGCCAGCAGATATTGATGGTGTGGCTTATACAGCAGGTCCAGGCTTAATTGGTGCTTTAATGGTTGGTGCATCGATTGGGCGTTCGCTGGCTTATGCTTGGGATGTTCCCGCAGTTGCAGTCCATCATATGGAGGGGCATTTGTTAGCTCCTATGCTTGAAGATAATCCACCCGAATTTCCCTTTGTGGCATTATTAGTTTCGGGCGGACATACACAGCTTATTAGTGTAATGGGTATTGGTCAATATGAACTTATTGGTGAATCCATTGACGATGCAGCAGGAGAAGCTTTTGATAAAACAGCAAAATTGCTTGGTTTAGATTATCCCGGAGGGGCTAAATTGTCGAAATTAGCTGAGCACGGTAATGGGAATCGGTTCCATTTTCCTCGACCAATGACCGATCGACCTGGGCTGGATTTTAGTTTTTCAGGTCTTAAAACAGCCGCTGCCAATATCATTCATCAACATAGTGATAATCATATGATTGATACGCAGACTCAAGCCGATATTGCTAGAGCTTTTGAAGATGCTTTGGTTGATACGTTAGTGATTAAATCGCGACGAGCTCTTGATCAAACTGGATTTAAAAATTTAGTGATAGCTGGTGGAGTAAGCGCCAATCAAACACTGCGTAATAGGTTAACTGAGCTGATGCGTCAGCGTAAAGGACAAGTTTATTATCCACGACTCGAATTTTGTACCGATAATGGGGCCATGATTGCCTATGCGGGTATGATTCATTTAAAAGCGAGGCAGTATTCAGATTTAGCAATTAATGTTAGGCCAAGATGGCCACTTAGCGAGCTTAATGCTGGTTAACCGATTATTTTGATTTAAAAACATGTTGATTAAAATAAAAGCAAAAAAAGCGGGAATCAGTTCCCGCTTTTTTGCCTATATAGTTAAATCAATGATATTAATTAACAGTATTGGTGCTAGAAGATTCTTCTTGTTTTTCGGAATCTGTGTTTTCGTTAGCTAATTTTTGAATATTGTGATTAATATTAAATAGTACACAAATCAATTCAAAACCAATACGAGTTGAAATAAAGCCTACAATCAAGGTAATAATGCCAGTAAAAAAAGCAACTAAACCCATAGTGAAACTATAAGCAAATGCAGCAAAACTACCTAATATCATAGTGAGCGCACTAATGCCAATAAGAACTAATGCGATCCAATACACGATAGTGATAAAAGAAGGTGTTAACATTTTATTAAAGAAGAAAAAATCTTTAATGGTAAGATCTTTAAAATCTATTTTTTTGTTCATTTTATTTCCTTATTTAGGTGGATTAATTTTATTACTTCTATTTTTTTATATTTGCGTATAAAGTGATAAATTCTTGAAAGCGGTAAAGCGCAACAATTATAACATAAAATTATTTTGAGATTAACTTATGAAAACTTATATTCCAGGCAAAGATGCTGCCCTTGAAGATTCCATTAACTATTTTCAGCAACAATTAGCAAAATATGATTTAGAAGTGAAAGAAGCTTCTTGGCTCAATCCTGTGCCCAATGTATGGTCAGTACATATTCAAAATACAAAGTGCCCACTGTGTTTTGCTAATGGTAAAGGTGCAAGTAAAAAAGCAGCGTTAGCATCGGCCTTGGGAGAGTATTTTGAGCGATTATCAACCAATTACTTTTTTTCAGATTTTTATTTGGGTAAAAAGGCTGCAAATGCTGATTTTGTGCATTATCCGTCCGAAAAATGGTTTTCTATTCCTGAAGATAATTCCCTCCCTAAAGGGTTATTATCTCAAAAACTCCTTAAGTTTTATGATCCCGATCATGAGTTAAGGGCAACTGATTTAATTGATCTACAATCAAGTAATGGCGAGCGTGGCATTTGTGCATTACCGTTTGAGCAACAGTCTGACAAGCAAACGGTTTATGTGCCTGTTAATTTAATTGCTAATTTATATGCATCTAATGGTATGTCAGCAGGAAATACCCGTAATGAAGCGCGAGTACAAGGGTTATCGGAAATTTTTGAACGTTATACCAAAAATAAAATTATTGCCGAGGCTATTAGCTTACCGATTATTCCAACCGAGGTTATTCATCGCTATCCAGCGGTTTTGGCAGCCATTAATGCGCTTGAAAGCGAAGGCTTTCCACTTTATTGTTTTGATGCTTCATTAGGCGGTGAGTTTCCGGTTATTTGTGTGGTGTTGTTTAATCCGCAAAATGGAACATGTTATGCATCGTTTGGTGCACATCCAAATTTTGGCGTTGCACTTGAACGAACTGTGACTGAGCTATTACAAGGGCGCAGTTTAAAAGATCTGGATGTGTTTTCACCACCAAGTTTTGATAATGATGATATTGCTGATCTTAGCAATTTAGAAACGCATTTTATTGATTCAAGCGGTTTGATTTCATGGGATCTGTTTAATGAGCAAGCTGATTATGAATTTGTCGATTGGGATTTTTCGGGCACGACTGAGCAAGAATTTGCTAATTTAATGGCTATTTTTACACGCCACAATACTGAAGTGTTAATTATGGACTATGAGCATCTTGGTGTTTATGCTTGCCGAATTTTGGCTGTTGGCATGTCTGAAATTTATCCCCCTGAAGATCTTTTAATTGCCAATAGCAATATGGCAATTGGTCTGCGTGATCTTATTTTGTCGTTACCTTATCAAAAACGCACTGCTAAACAATACCTAGCCATTATTGAACAACTTGATGACGAAGGTCTTGATGATTATGCACGCGTTCGTGAACTGCTTGGCATTGCAACCGGTAACGATAATGCTTGGTTTACATTGCGCGTTGGTGAATTAAAAGCAATGTTGGCATTGGCAGGTAAAGACTTAGTGCAAGCACAACAATGGATTGATTGGACGGTTGAAATGAATGAGTCTATATTTACCCCAGCACGTAATCACGCTTATCGTTGCTTGCAAACGTTGGTTAATTTTATTTTGCAACGTGACAAAAAACAGTTTAACAACTATCAAATAGCATTTAATAAAATGTATGGTCAAGCTTGTGTTGACGATATGTGGCAATATGCTAATGGCGAAAAAACATTTTTTGGCTTGGCAGATTCTGCTACGGCCGATAAAACGACTAATGATAATTTAGAACAATTTGCTATGCATCAGAAATTATTAGCTGTGTATAACAAATTACATCAGGTGATGTGATAATCTATTTGTTTAAATTCCACCGATATACTCGGTGGAATGAATAATAATATTTAGCCTTGCCTTGCAAATTCACCTGCTTGTTTTACCAATTCTTTACTGGGGATTACGCCAGTATATAACACAAATTGTTCAAGAGCCTGAATCACCGCGACATCGGCACCTGAAATAATCGTTTTGTTTAGCTTTTGGGCATATTTTATCATTGGTGTTTCAACGGGTAATGCAACCACATCAAACACAATATCAGCATTTTCTATCATGGTTGAGGGGAATGCGAGCTCTTTTGCTTCAATGCCTCCATGCATACCAATTGGGGTCACATTAATAATTAGTTTGGCTTGCTTTGGCAATATGTCTTGTTCATCTTTGACCCATTTATAACCGTAGCGTTTGGCTAACGCTTCGCCTTTTGCTTGGTTACGTGCGATAATCATGCCATTTTTAAATCCTGCATCATAAAAAGCACCAATCACCGCATTAGCCATACCGCCACTGCCTTTTAACACAAATGGCGTTGTATTATCGATTTTATTTTCTGTAATGAGCTTAGCAACTGCAATATAATCAGTATTATAGGCTTTTAAATGATGATTGGTGTTAACAATAGTATTGACTGATTGAATAGATTTTACCGAATCGTCTAATTCATCAATAAACTCAATGCAAGCTTCTTTATAAGGCATTGAAATGGCGCAACCTCGAATCGCTAAGGCTTTAATGCCATAAATTGCATCTTTTAAATTATTGGTAGTAAAGGCTTTATATAAGTAATTAAGATCGAGTTTTTCATACAAATAATTATGAAAGCGAGTACCGAAATTGCTTGGTCTGGCTGAAAGGGACATGCAAACAGTCGTATCTTTATTGATAATTCTTGCCATTACAATAAATCCTTGTAATCATAGTTTGATGATTTTATTTTACCACTTTCTTTATTAATGTGTATGTCATTATGGTTGCAAACAATACCGGTCCTAAAATTCAGCAAGAAAAATCGACAGTGAGCGCAATGATTTTTTTATATTGTCATCAAAAGCATCATACCTCACGCCACCAGTTATGTAATGAATGTAATGATCTATTGCAATATGCTATGCAACGTTTAACAATGTGTCGTTTTGGTGAAGCCAAAACAACGTGTGAGCGTTGTCCTAAACATTGTTATCGCAAAGATTATAAACAAAAAATCAAACAAGTTATGCGTTATGCTGGTCCTAGAATGATGATTTACCACCCCATTATGGCCTTTAGGCATCTTTATAAGAATTTGGTGAACAAATAACTTATTATTAACGATTTTTATGTGGCAAAACACAAAATGTATGGTCAATTATCATTAAGTTGATATTAGAATTTAGTCAATTTATTTAATTAAAAATACTCATGCTTAAAATTGCATCGAATTTCAACCGATTTGTATACTAAGAAAAATTTGTTATTATTGAAAACAAAATTTACAATAACCATTTGATAAGAGTTTGGATCCAAGAAATGTCTATCGCAGTTGTTGAAGTCAATCGTCAAGCAGTTATTCATAATCTTGAATACCTCAAAAAAATAGCCCCTGATAGTCAGCTAGTTGCAATTATTAAAGCCAACGCTTACTCGCATGGTATCGAGGGAATTGCGCAGTTGTTAAGTGATAGAGTAGATTATTTTGGTGTGTCGCGACTATCCGAGGCAATATTAGTACGGAATAAGGGTATTAATACCCCAATTATAGCTTTGGAAGGATTTTTTCTGCATGATAATATAGATAATTTGATTGATTTTAATATTCAGCCCGCCATTCACAGCAAATGGCAAATTGATGCATTGCTATCATTCCCCCTTGAAGATCAAATTACTACATGGTTTAAACTTGATACCGGTATGCATCGGCTCGGCTTTTGTCTTGATGAAGCCAAAGATGAATTTTATCGCTTAGCCAGTTGCTCTGTGGTTCGAAAGCCCATCAATATTATGAGTCATTTTAGTTCGGCTGATGAGCTTACTTCTGCTCAAACGCTAAAGCAACTTGAATTGTTTGATCAGTTTATTGCGTCAATTGATGACAAGTCACTCATTGGCAAATGTTCAATTGCCGCATCGGGTGGTACATTGGCATGGTCAAATACTCAGCGTGATGTTGTGCGTCAAGGCATTGCTTTATATGGCGTTTCTCCTTTTGCTTCACCAATTGCCGAGCTACAGCCTGCCATGACATTTAAATCCGAATTAATCGCAGTTCGAAAGCATAAACAAGGCGAATCGGTTGGTTATGGTCAGACTTGGTGTAGTTTGCAAGAGACTCAATTAGGTGTCGTTGCGATGGGCTATGGTGACGGCTATCCACGCAATATTCCGCAAAATACCCCCGTTTTGATTAATGGCCGTAAAGTGCCCATTGTTGGCCGAGTTTCAATGGATATGATTGTGGTTGATTTGGGTATAAACAGCCTTGAAAAACCTGGAGATGAAGTCATATTTTGGGGACCCGAACTTCCCGTTGAAGAAATCGCTAAGCACACGGGTATTAGTGCTTACGAATTAATCACACGCTTAACTTCACGCGCAAAAATCCACTATAGTAGATAAATAAATTATGATTAAAAAAATATTTTTATACACTTTACTTACCCTGATATTAATTGTGGGTGGTTCGATCAGTATTGGTTATTATTTTTTACAACAGTTTTCGAAACAGCAAATGCAAGTCACCACCGAAAACCAGATGTTTGTTTTGAAAAAAGGAACATCCATGTACCAGTTAGTTGCGCAAATTAAAGAAAGTCAATTAATGCAAAGAGCTTATTTGCTTCCTTATTTGTGTAAGTTAAATCCATCATTAAGATCCATCAAAGCAGGAACTTACCAATTACACCCGCATATGACAGTTGAAGAATTTTTGCAATTGCTCGTGTCAGGTAAAGAGAGCAATTTTTCAATTCAATTTGTTGAAGGTAAGCGTGCTAAAGATTGGTTGAAGGTGATTGAAAATACACCCTATATTCAGCAAACTTTATTAGGCAAAACAGACGAAGAAATTGCTAAGTTATTAGGTATTGAAGGATCGATTGAAGGGTGGTTATCACCAGATACTTACCTTTATACCGCAGACACTTTAGATATTAATATCTTAAAGCGTGCACATATGACGATGAAAAGTAATCTACAAAAAATCTGGGATAATCGCGATAGTAATCTCCCTTATCAATCACCTTATGAATTACTAATTATTGCATCAATCATTGAAAAAGAAACTGGAGTTAGTTCTGAACGTGCTAATGTAGCTTCGGTATTTGTTAATCGCTTAAATGCCAAAATGAAGTTGCAAACTGATCCAACAATTATTTATGGTTTAGGTGATAACTATAAAGGCACGATTAGACGCGTTGATTTAACCGATACTGAAAATCCCTATAATACCTATGTTATTGATGGATTACCGCCAACACCAATTGCAATGCCTAGCCTTGCTTCATTAGAGGCGGCAGCACACCCAGCTAAAACCAATTATCTGTTTTTTGTCGCGAATGGCACGGGTGGACACACATTCTCGAGCACTTATGGCAACCACCAGCAAGCAGTAAGTGAGTATCGCCGAATAACCAGCAATGGACATTAGGCTTAAAAAATAAATTAAAATCAACAATTACCGCATAGTTATGCGGTAATTTTTTGTGATTAATTTATGCTAATTCATCAAGTTGCTTAATAAGATGTAGTAGATGATTAACATCTTGCTCTTTTAGCGCTTCCTCAAAATAAGGATGCAGAGCAAATTTAGGGAGATTACCTTTGGCATCAATGAGTGCTTGCATTCGAGGAATAAAAATCCATTGCAACCATTCGTGTGCTTGCATGGTGTCAAGCGCAAAGGGTTGTTGACTTAAAAAGGCATCAGGTTTTGGCGGTGTGATTTGCCATAAATTGATTTTTTGTAACTCTGCAATAATTTGCTCAATTTGATTGAGTAGCTTTTGTTCTTGTGATTTTTTCGCTAACAAACTTCGATAATATTGCCAATCAAAACAGGGGCCAGGATCTGTTTTACGATCTGGGGCAATATCGCTGTGGCCAGTGATGTTTTGGATCGTATAAGTTTGTTGTAATAATAACGTCACATTCGCTAATTGCTGATATTGTTGTTTGGTAAAGTTGTCACTATCGCATCCTTCCATTTCAATACCAATTGAAAAATCGTTACAATTATCTTGTCCTGCAAATACAGATTTCCCCGCATGCCAAGCGCGTTTATCAAATGGTACAAATTGAATGATTTCGCCATCACGTCGAATAAACAGATGGCTTGAGACTTCAAGTTGATAAATTGAAGCAAAGTACGGATGCTTGTTAGGATTGAGTTGACCTGTAAATAATTGTTCAACATAAGGTCCCCCATATTGATTGGGCGGTAAGCTTATATTATGGATAACAAGTAACGAAATCGGTTTATTGGCTGGCCGTTCATTATAAAAAGGTGAAACGACTTGTTTTATACCTTGTAACCAACCGTTAACAATTCTTAGGGACATATTGACTCCAACTTATCTAATAAACCGATGTATGGATTTGTTTGTTTTGCGATCTGCTTCGCGAAAATTGAGCATACAACGTAATAATGAATTGCGTAATGGATTTTTATTTCCAAATTTACTACTTCGCTATTATTCCATTTTTTTGTTTTGCTATAAAGCCTTGTGTTAAATCATTGACAGAAACTATCGAGGTATTTATGTCTAATCAATCTGGCTTTACGTTATTTGAACTTATGATTGCCATTATTGTGATTGCTATCTTAACGGCTATTGGTGTGCCTGCATATCAAGGATATGTTAAAAAAGCCGCACTGACTGATATGCTGCAAACCATGACAACGTATAAAACGGCTGTCGAAATTTGTGCTGTTGAGCAAGGTAGTTTAGCCAATTGTAGCAATGGTAATAATGGAGTACCAGCAAGCCGAACATCTAACTATGTAACATCAATTACGGTCAATAACGGCGTGATTACCTTAGTTGGAACTAGTGCTTTAGCAGGGTTAACCACCACACTGACACCAACAATTAATGCCACGCATGGTAATTTAGATTGGAATCGCGTTTGCACCACATCGCCAGTCGATGCCAGTTTAACCAGTGCTTGTGAAGATATTTTCAAATTTTAAACTTCATCATTTAATCGTTAATGGATAAGGAAGTGTTATTATGCAAGAAGAACAGTTAATTGAAAGTATTGATAAATTGCTGCTTGAAGCATTAGATAAGCGCGCTTCAGATATTCATTTTGAACCTTATCAACACAGTTACCGTATTCGCATGCGCATTGATGGAGTTTTGCATGATATGTTATCGCCACCGCTTGCACTAGCCAAACAGATAACAGCCCGATTAAAAATTATGTCAAAGTTAAATATTGCTGAGCATCGATTGCCACAAGATGGGCAATTGGTTATTGACCGTTACACAATGCGTATGGCAACTTTACCCGTAATGAATGGTGAAAAAATTGTCTTAAGAGTAATGGATAATCATGAATCTGAACTAACAATAAATGATTTGGGTTTAACTGACGCTGACCTTTTAACATTCAAGCAAATTTTGGACTACCCACAAGGATTGATTTTAGTTACCGGACCCACCGGCAGTGGTAAGACAGTTACATTATATAGCGGATTAAAACGGTTAAATAAAACCGAGCGTAATATTTGTAGTGTTGAAGACCCTATTGAAATTCCCCTTGAGGGCATTAATCAAACCGCTATCAACCTTAAGGCTGGTTTGACATTTGCTGTTGTATTACGAGCCTTATTACGACAAGATCCCGATGTGATGATGATAGGTGAAATTCGTGATCGTGAAACTGCCGAAATTGCTATTCAAGCTGCGCAGACAGGGCATTTAGTTCTATCAACTTTGCATACTAATTCGAGTGTCGAGGCAATAACTCGCTTAAATCAAATGGGTATTGAAAATTATCTACTTTCATCAAGTTTAAAATTAGTCATCGCCCAGCGGCTAGTACGAAAATTGTGTTCTCACTGCAAGGTGGTGGCAAGTGAACAGATTAAGTTAGACAACGAACAAGTGCCACATTATGTAGCTTCGGGCTGTCTAAAGTGTATTGGTGGATATAAAGGACGGGTTGGATTATACGAACTTTTAGTTATTACGCCTGACATGCAAAAACAAATATTAGCTAATCAAGTTGTTTTTCCGGCGAATATGACTTCGTTAAAAACGGCTGGGCAAAAATTAGTTAAACAAGGCATGACAACACTAGCTGAATTAAACCGTGTATTAGGTAATACGCAATGAAAAGGCTTTATTATTGGTATGATTTAGATTTTAACCAGCACAAAATCATTGCTAAATCTTCACAAGCTGTTAAACGGCAGTTATTGTTGCAAGGTAAAATCGCCATTAAAATTAAAGCAGGCAATATTATTACCGCACACAGTTTTAATCGTGCCGATCTGCTGATCATTACTAAACAATTAGCGACCATGTTAAAGGCTGGGTTATCCATCATTGATACATTACAGTTGCTTGCTCAAGAACAGACTAAACCGCACTGGCAATATCTGCTACTTGATATTAAACAGCAAATTGCTAAAGGTGAATTTTTATCTCAAGTATTACAGCAACATCACTCGGTGTTTTCTGTGCTGTATTGCGAGATTATTGCAACCGGAGAGCTAACAGGACAACTTGATGAAAGTTTTGCCCAGTTAGCGTTATTACTTGAAAAATCAATTAACTTACAAAAAAGTCTAAAAAAAGCGATGCGTTATCCGCTGTTTTTATTATCTGTAGCGATGAGCGTCAGTTTAGTGATGTTATTATTTGTTTTGCCAAAATTTTCGGATATTTATCAGGATTTCGATGCCGAGTTGCCCGCTTTCACACAATCGGTTATCGATTTTTCTAACTATTTACAACAAAGTTGGTTAATTTGGTGCACGGTATTTTTTATCGGCTATTTTGGCTATCAACGCTATTTTAAAGTGCGCTATCGTCGTGAAATTGAAGCGATAGTAATCAAATGTCCCTTAATGGGAAAAGTGATTCAAACCAGTTGTTTAACCCAAATTTTTCAAACTATTGCAATTACCCAAAAAGCAGGCATACCGTTATTAACAGGTTTAGCCGCGGCAGGTAATACTACTTATTACAGTCTTTATCGTGATAGTATTTCGCAAATCATTGCTGGTATTGAGCAAGGCCATTCATTTAGTCATGTATTGCATCAACAATTACACTTTCCTAATTTATGTTCACAATTAATTCATGTGGGTGAACAGTCGGGCACGTTAGATTTAATGCTTGATAAGCTAGCAACCTATTATCAAGAGCAAAATCAGACCTTAACTGATAATTTATCTCAAGCTTTTGAACCATTGTTAATGCTTATATTAGCTTTGATTATTGGCTGTTTAATTGTAGCGATGTATTTGCCTATTTTTCAAATGGGTGAGGTGATTCACTAATGCTAATGTTTATGATCATCTGTTTGGGTCTTTGCATGGGGAGTTTTGTTTATGTTGCTTATTGCCGTTATTTGCCATCAATGTCCACATTTCAATATTTATGCTGTATTAGCGTTCAGCGATCCGCTTGTCCACATTGTCATAATAAACTTAAGTTTTGGCAATTGTTGCCAGTTGTTTCTTGGTTTATCTTAAAAAGTCGTTGTTATAACTGCAATGCCAAGATTTCGTTACGCTATGTTAGTGTTGAATTATTTGTCGCTGGTTTATTTACTATAATCTATGTCGAGAAAGGTATGCATTTTCAAAGTTACATCTTAATGCTTCTTGGTTGCTATTTTTTACTGCTGGCGTTCATTGATTTTAAATATTATTTATTACCTGATATGTTTACACAACCGTTGATGTGGGTAGGTGTTATGCTTGCCTATTTTAACATAACAAACCTTGGGTTAGCTGACGCTTTACTGGGCATTTTTTTGGGGTATTTATTATTAAAAATACCTGCCACATTATTTTATTTAATCTCTAAAAAAGAGGGATTAGGCGGTGGGGATATCAAACTACTTGCCGCATTGGGAGCTTGGCTACCTTATACATTATTACCCCTATTGTTACTTTTTGCTTCGTTATTGGGGATTGTGTATTATCTTTTTTTGCGATATGCGCTCAATCAAAATCTTACAAAGATTATTCCATTTGGTCCTTTTTTATTAATATCGGGTTATGTGATCTATTATTATTTGTAGGGAAAAGTCGGCTGGTTTACATTTTATGATTAAAGTAACCTACTAAAAACTTATAAGGCACTTTGTCGAAAATCGCTTAATCTTTTGTGTTTTGTGTTTTGTCTTTTGACTCGCTAACTATGTGCTAATTATGCTATATCGCCATTAAAGTACATATCAGGCTTGCAATTTGAGAGCTGGTAATTTTTGTGAATTTTTGATTGATACAATGACCATCATACGTTATTTAACAAATAAACACAGTGGAGTCTAAATTAATCACCAAACGGTATAGAATCCTGAATATTTTTTACAAAAAGTAGAGCCTAAAATGTGAACAGATGTGTAAATACCCCATAGCGAGCACACTACTCATGTAGAAAAATACGCAGTCTGTTTTCGTGCTTTATATGCAATGGCATCAGCCATATTTAATGTCTATGAGGTCTTTTAGCGTTATAAATGGATAACCAACATAAAACAGTTATCCCAATTGGGAACGTTGATTTTACTTTATACTATAAGGACTAGATCTTTCGTCTGAGAGTCGGTGTGATGCCTATTTATTACAACCGTTTCTTGAATTACTGTAAATAACACAAGTAATTCATGCATATGATTGTTACTTGAAATTGTTGTTAAAAAGTTTCAGGAAACCTTACGTTTCAGTCAATTTTTATTAATCAATATTGTGTTAAAAGTGCATAAAGTTATTATTTTGTTCAATCTATGCAACATATAACTAAAATTGATATCCATAGTAAAATTAGTTATTTTTATAAAAGTGGAAATCGCGTTATAGTACTAGCTAAATCAGTATGTTATGCTGTAAATCAGTCACTAATTAAGGAATCATTCATGATATCAAATAGTATTAATCAACTAAAAAGCGACATGATCGCGTGGCGCCATCATATTCATGCTCATCCCGAAACCGCTTTCGAAGAAGTTAACACCACCAAATTTATTATCGACAAACTGCAATCGTTTGGTATTACTGAATTATATACTGATTTTGCACCCACGGGCGTTGTTGGCATTATTAAAGGTAATCAAAAGGGGCGATGGATTGCGCTTCGGGCTGATATTGATGCATTAGATATTATTGAAGAAAATACTATCGATTATTGCTCAACCATGCATGGCAAAATGCATGCATGTGGTCATGATGGGCATACTGCTATGCTGCTCGGCACGGCTAAGTATCTGAGTGAACATCGTGATTTTGCGGGTACTGTTGTGGTTGTTTTTCAACCTGCTGAAGAAAACGAGGGCGGGGCACGCGTTATGGTTGAAAATGGTTTATTTGAACGATTTCCAATTGAAGCGGTGTATGGCATTCATAATCAGCCTAATATGGAATTAAATCACTTTTATATTAACCATGGCCCTATGATGGCTTCGTATGATGTTTTTGAAATTAAAATAACTGGTGTTGGTGCTCATGCAGCAGCTCCTCATTTGGGCAAAGATACGATACTAACTGCCACACAAATCGTTAATGGTTTACAAAGCATTGTCAGTCGTAATGCCGATCCTTTAAGTTCGTTAGTCGTTAGCGTAACGCAAATTCACAGCGGTGATACTTGGAATGTGTTACCGCAAGAAGCGGTAATTCGAGGCACGGTTAGAACATTTAGCGCCCAAGTGCAAGATATGGCTGAAAGTCGCATTAAACAAATAGCAACAGGTATTGCCACAACATTTGAAGCCAAGGCTGAAGTTGAGTATCAACGCCGTTATCCAGCGACGATTAATTATGCTAAACAGGCCGATATCGCTATCACTGCAGCTAAAAAAATCGTCGGGCAAGATAACGTAATAATTGATCCTCTTCCTTCAATGGGATCAGAAGATTTTGCTTTTATGCTGCAAAAAATACCGGGTGTGTACGTTTGGCTAGGCGCAGGTAAAGGAGCCAACTTACATAATCCAGCCTTTAATTTCAATGATGAAGTGTTAACAACTGGCGTAAGCTATTTTATTGAAATTGTTAACCAAGAACTTGCGAACTAAGTTAAAACGATAGGCACAAAGACGGCTGGAATAAACGTGATGTTATTCCAGCTTGTTGGTCAAAAAATAATTAAAACGTCATCCGACTGTTGTCGTTTCCACAAACTCTAAATGGCGTATTTAAATCAATTCCATTATTCAATACGACTTGAACACAAACGCCATCTTTGTCATCAAGTTTTGCTGCGGCTAATACCAGTCCACCTTCTCGCCAACCACCAGTAAGTTTATATTCGAGTGTACTGCCAATTTTAGGAAGAACGTCACTAGTGCCTTTTATTACATACATTCCACGAGTGTTAGCACCGCGAAACTGTGCTCTAGCGACCATTTCTTGACCACAGTAGCAGCCTTTTTCAAAGCTAATTGCATCATAAGATTGTAAGTTACAGGCTTGCGGTAATAAAATTGCCATATTATTATCATCAATAATAGGATAACCTGCTTGCAAATCAAGTTTTAACCACTCACTGCATGGATTTGAATCACCCGCAATAGGTTCTGGCGTGACCATAATAACCCGCATTTCTGGTAAAGGTACTTTGATATAGGTGATGTTATTTTCAGTTAAACAGCTTATATCACTTAATTTTTCAGCGATTGCTGTGGGAATTGCATCACCGACCAAACCGATCATATTTAAATCTTGGACTGGTTCGATAGTCACTTTAGAAAAAACAGCATATTTTGCAAGTTCGGCAACTTGTTTTTTTACAACGCTTTTACGCTCAATATAGTAAATATCGTTACCGCGTTGAAATAACAGTAAAGTACTCCACATTTTGCCTTTATTGTCGCAATGAGCGGCATAGAGCGTTGATTGTTCTGAAAGTCGGTTAATGTCATTGGTTATTTGCCCTTGCAGAAAAATACGGTTATCCTCGCCAGTAACTTTAACTAATTGCCAGTCCGCAAGTGAGGTTGGTTTAGATGAAATATTGCTCATATTGGTACCTTTGGGTGATGAAGAATTCTAGTACTGTTATGACTAGAAATACTTAGGTGCTGAGTGTATATAAAAAATAAAAAAATAACAATAAAATCAATCAGCAATATTTAAATAAAATTGATAGGTTATGGATATCATTCATAATATTTCAAAAATTAATATTGTGAGTGTTCAATATTATTTGTAATGAACTTAGCTAATTGACTTTATTGATTTTGCTTACAAGTTGATGCAAAATGATTCACAAAATGACAAATCAGTTACATTGGAGGCAACAACCATGGCAAAACTGTCAGGCGCAGAGATGGTTATTCAATCTTTGATTGACCAAGGAGTAAAACAGATATTTGGTTATCCCGGTGGTAGTGTTCTTGATATTTATGATGCTATTCACACTATAGGTGGCATTGAACATATTTTAGTTCGTCATGAACAAGCTGCCGTGCATATGGCTGATGGTTATGCCAGAGCAACAGGCGATGTTGGCGTTGTTTTGGTGACATCAGGTCCAGGGGCAACTAACACCATTACTGGTATTGCAACAGCTTATATGGATTCTGTACCGCTGGTTATATTGTCTGGACAAGTTCCCAGTAATCTCATTGGTAACGATGCATTCCAAGAATGTGACATGATAGGCATTTCTCGCCCAATTGTTAAACACAGTTTTTTAGTTAAAGACAGTAAAGATATTCCAGAAACCATCAAAAAAGCGTTTTATATCGCCTCGACAGGTAGACCAGGACCGGTAGTGATTGATTTGCCAAAAGATATTGTCAATCCTGCTAACAAATATAATTATCACTACCCAAAATCTGTTTTAATGCGATCATATAATCCAACTATTCAAGGCCATAAAAAACAGATCAAAAAAGCCCTAACCACATTATTATCTGCTAAAAAGCCTGTATTGTTTATTGGTGGTGGTGTAATTGCTGCTGACGCAAGTAGCGAAATTAAAGCACTTGCAGAAAAACTCAATCTACCTGTTGCTTCAACGTTAATGGGCATTAGCGCCTTTCCGGGGACCGACAAACATTACCTTGGCATGATTGGTATGCATGGGGTTTATGAAGCCAATATGGCTATGCATAATGCTGATGTGATTTTTGCAATCGGTGCGCGCTTTGATGATCGAACCACCAACAATGTTGAAAAATATTGTCCAAAAGCCAAAATTATTCATGTTGATATCGATCCAACTTCAATTTCTAAAACCATTTTGGCTTCAATTCCGGTGGTGGGTGATGCTAAGGTGGTTCTTGAAACTATGTTGTCAATGTTAGATGAGTCCTTAGCCGAACGAGATCTCGATGCGTTGATCGATTGGTGGAAGCAGATCGAACATTGGCGAGCTCGTCACTGTTTGGCTTATCGTCATGACGGTGAAAGCATCAAACCGCAAGAAGCCATTGAAGTATTATACAAATTGACCAAAGGGGATGCCTTTGTGGCAACCGATGTGGGGCAACATCAAATGTTCACGGCACTTTATTACCCATTTGATAAACCGCGTCACTTTATTACATCGGGTGGACTTGGCACCATGGGATTTGGCTTGCCAGCAGCGCTTGGAGTTAAATTAGCATTCCCTAAAAAAAACGTTGTGTGCGTAACAGGTGATGGCAGTATTCAAATGAATATTCAAGAGCTATCAACTGCATTGCAATATGGCTTGCCCGTACTGGTGTTAAATTTAAACAACCGTTTTTTAGGCATGGTTAAGCAGTGGCAAGATATGATTTATGCAGGCCGGCATTCCAGCTCTTATATGGAATCTTTACCAGATTTTGCCAAAATAGCAGAAGCTTATGGACATGTTGGAATGGTTATAACCAAGCGTGAAGAACTTGAACCAAAACTAAAACAAGCATTAGCCATTAAAAATCGTTTGGTTTTTGTTGATGTCATGACCGATGCTACTGAACATGTGTACCCAATGCAAGTACGAGGTGGCGCAATGAACGAAATGTGGCTTAGTAAAACGGAGAGAACCTAATGCGTTATATATTATCAATTTTAACCGAAAACGAACCCGGCGCATTATCAAGAATAATTGGCTTATTTTCACAACGTGGTTTTAATATTGAAACAATTACCACCGCGCAAACTGAAGACCCAACTATGCATCGTATGACAATACAAACGACGGGTGATGAGCATGTGCTTGAACAGATCCAAAAACAGTTGCATAAATTGGTTAATGTTTATCGCGTGCATGATTTAACCGAAGGGCCACATGTAGAGCGTGAAATCATGCTAGTAAAAGTTGCCGCAAAAGGTTCTGATGCGCGTGACGAAGTAAAACGTTGTGCCGATATTTTTAGGGGATCGATTGTCGATGTGACTGCAACACATTACATCGTACAATTATCGGGTACGAGTGAAAAACTAGACTCATTTTTAGCTTCAATTCGCGAAACTTGTAATATTATCGAAACTGTACGCTCTGGGATTATTGGTTTATCACGTAGTGAAAAAACAGTTAAATAGCGATATTCATTATTAGCATTTTTAATAACATTAAGGCGCACAATGCGCCTTAATGTTAGGGGCTGTTGATCTTTTCTGTACATAAATTACTCAACAATACATTGGCAGCCACATTAACATAAATGCCAGTGATACCATACTGGCATAATTCCTTTCTAACTTATCGTATCTAGTTGATATTGAACGATATTGCTTGATTCTAGCAAAGGCATTCTC
>NZ_JBXSQI010000031.1:0-18897 GCF_057063565.1 Gilliamella sp. X-57
TTTCGGCCTCCAGCTCCTTTAAGCGTTTGATGTCCGAAGTTTCCATTCCGCCGTATTTTTCCCGCCATTTATAGAAAGTTGAATTACCCATGCCATATTTACGACAGAGCTCCTTGACAGGAATACCCGCTTCAGCTTCTTTTAAAATAGCGACGATTTGATGTTCAGTCATTTTTTTCATAATTAAATCCCCTTTACTTTTATCATAGAGAATTTTCTACTTTTTTGCTGTACTATTTTAGGGGATAGTTACAAAAATGTTAAATAAATTTAAATTTTGGATATCCAAAAATACTAACTACTCTTGTGTTTATCATAAAAATGATTTATCAGAAAGTATCGTTATCGATTTTGAAAATGATATTTATATTGCTCGATTTACTGTTTGGGATGATCTAAGTTGCATGTCAGAAATAATAAATTTAAATACTGATCAATATAAAATTAATAAAAGAGAAGAATTTACTTCACTTGATGAATTGCTATCTATATTTAGAATTTTTTCAGATTATTTAAATATAAAAAATTAAAATAAAAAATATATTTTTACACATTTATATTATTAAAGATTTTATTGGATATCATGAACCATTGAAAAAATAGATTGATGTAGAAGAAGCTATTGATAAACTAATTTCGTCTGAATTAGATTGCAGACAAGAAATTATAAATAAATGCCTAGACTTAGGTATAACAAAAGATAATGCTTTAAACAAAACAAAAAAATTTGAAAATATCGTAGAACTATGACTAAAGATGACGCATTAAATTTCTTATCAAGACATCAGCCTATGCCTTCTGATAAAGATCTAACTCAAGATATCATTGATAAATATGATGACGTAAGAAAATTTTTTATTAAAAATCCAGATAAAAGGGCAATTGAGTTATTTTTAAGATCTTTTGGTGAGGGTGATGGATGGGGTGTATATCAGCTAGTAGAGGATTTTTTTTATCAATGCGATGATATTGATGTTAAAAAAGAGATCAAAAAAGTTCTTGAAGATACAACAATACCCGACAATATTAGGTATTGGGCTACACAAATAGCCACAGCTTTTAGTGATGAAATATTAAGAGATGGACTTCAAATATCTTTGTTATCTAAAAATATCGATATAAGAGATGTCGCTAAGATAGCAATTAATCAATTAGATGAATGTCAAAAAAATCAAACTAATTAGCTTTGTAAATGGAAGCATAAAGCAATCCATATAAACACACTAGTCATAATGTTATAAATATAGTAAGGGATGTAGATAAATGGTAAATATTAATGAAATTCGAGATTTTATAAATAGCCCATTATATAAAACGGCATTAGATAAATTGGAGAAAAAATATAAAATTACAACAAACGGAAAAGAGTTACCATCGGTATTGTTTGAATATGATGCAAATAAAATAAATTTGTCTGGTGCCACTTTATCTGATTTAGAAAACATATTGTCGAATAGTCTTGCTTCTTTTTTGAAATATATAGCGATTAAGTTAATCGTCCTTCTTGATGAACCAGATGAACAAGAAGGGAATGATGAAAAGGATGTCACTATTGCAGTTGATGCGCCCTATGAAGATTTTCTTATTATTCATTTATTAGAATATTATTTACTTACTAACGATGTTGATAACCTGATTAATTATCTAAAAAAAATAAAAATACCTTATAGTAAGAAATATTGTGGACAGTTAAAGAAAATATATGCATTACTTTAATAAAAAAATCGGCAAGATTTACAATCTTTAGCGATAAAAAAAGTGAATGAACTTATATATAGGCTTATTATCATTCATACGTAACTAATATTAAACTGGGCTTGTGAGATGGAGAGTTAGATGAATATACATAAAAGATGGTTAACTTTTGTATTAGTTGATAATAATAATTCATTTAAAGAAATGCTGACTAAGATAGAACAAGCATTTAAATGTAAATTATCCTGTAAAGATGAAAAAGGTCGTTATATTGCTAGAGCTGAATTGGATAATTTTAATATTGCTGTTATTGACAAAATTGATAGGCTTAGTGAATTATTATGCGATGAACATTATACAATTAAAATAACAATAACCTCTGATGAATACTTTAATTCTAAATTTGAAAGTTATATAAAAGAAATCCTAACAAATAATTTCATACAATGGGAACGGTCAATTTGGGCGCCTTTCGAAGTTACTCCACTGAGTGAGCGAAATAATTAATTTAGTTGACAAAGATCGTAAAAAAGGAAGGCAACGTGTAATACTTAGTACTTATGATCATATTTTTGATGTAATAGGTAGATATGAAATTAAATATTACTAAAAATAAAATCATAGAAGCTGGTTCTATAATTAAATGTATGTAGGATAAAGAGCTACGACAATGCTAATAGTAATTAAGTTAATAAAGGTTTAATGTCAACAATGGCGGGATGGGTATGGGCTCTAATATTAAACTGGGCTTGTAAGATGGAGAGTTAGATGAATATACATAAAAGATGGTTAACTTTTGTATTAGTTGATAATAATAATTCATTTAAAGAAATGCTGGCTAAGATAAAACAAGCATTTCAATGTAAATTATCCTGTAAAGATGAAAAAGGTCGTTATATTGCTAGAGCTGAATTGGATAATTTTAGTATTGCTGTTATTGACAAAATTGATAGGCTTAGTGAATTATTATGCGATGAACATTATACCTTTGAAATAACAATAATTTCTGATAAATACTTTAATTCTAAATTTGAAAGTTATATAAAAGAAATCCTAACTAATAATTTCATACAATGGGAACGGCCAATTTGGGCGCCTTTCGAAGTTACTCCACTGAGTGAGCGAAATAATTAAATACTCCCTAAAGGAAATATCATGAGTGTGAAAAATAATGGTAAGTTTACTGGTATAGGTGCATGCTAGTGACGCAATTAGAAAAAAATCTTGATCTTTTAAAGATTCTTACTTACAAAATTAAAACTTGGGATAGAGGAAATGATTATATAGCGCTATCAAAGCTGATATCTGATTTAGAAAAACTTACTAGAAAAGAATACTCTTTGTATTATAAAAAGTTTTTTACTGATATCTCATTAGCTGAACAATTAATCCAATTGTATAAAAATGAAAATTTAAACAAAGAAACCATTATAAATATAGTATCTTGTATAGGTAATATGATAGAACGATATAGCCTGCCTCCTTTAAATGATTTTTTTGATTTTTTCAATGAATTAAAAACTATTAAGAAAATTGATTACTATGTTTCTTTATTTATTACTGAATTTCCTCAGTTTTATAAGGACAACAAAAAATGGGATTACCTATTATCAATTCTAAATATAAGTCCTAAAGCGAAATCAGAAAGAAATTTTTACATTGAAATAAAAAAGATTTTAAATCGTAATGAATCCATTCCAAATAACTATATAGATCTATTTATCGCTTCTTTTGAAGAAATGTATAATAAAGCTAAAAATGATTTTTATAAAAATGATTATAAAGAAATAATTTTGAAGCTAAGCAAGTTAAAATAAATTTTTTAAAATAGAATATACAGTTTTTGGATTGTGTAACTATAATGATTAATTTAATAATTACTTCTGATACTATTCGTGTATCAAAAAGTAAAATATCAACTCAAGTATTTTCGGAAATATATTTTCAAATCGGAGATATTTGCTTTCCAGACGAAAAATGGGACGATTTCACAGTAATTATATTAAACTGGTGGTTAAAAGAAGCTCATAAAATTCAACAAAAGAACATAGTCCATTTTATCTTTATGGATGGACCATTCTATTTTGAGTTTTTTTAGTTAATAAAATTTGTAGTATCAGATTTATAAATAATAGGTATGATAAACACGAAATAGTATATAGCGGTGCAATAGCTCCAATCATTTGTTTAAACTATTAATGAAAAATGCAAATTTATTAATTCGTAACTTACCTCGTGAAGCAGAAGAATTAAGAGACGTAAAAGAGTTAAAAGAAAATTTGAAATTAATACAAAATGAGAGTAAATATTTTCGAGATTGGATTTATTGATACAAATATTTTAGTATGATGTATTTTTATACCGAGTAAATAATTTAAACCTTAAGTGGCAATATGTATGATGAATATATCTATCACACCAAGAATTGGAATTTGAATGAGTAAATTAAACATATTCCAGCTAACTTTAAATAAAAGTTATTATAGATACATCAATTCTTCCATTTTTGACCTCTAACATAAGCTATTAGTTCATTTTTATTGTGTGGCTCATCAGGAATTTTCAAAAATGAATCATAGCTACAATAACCAATAATCGATGATTCTATATCCGCTAAATAATCAAAAGCAGCTTCAGGTATATCATCATAATCCGAATCAGATAAGTTATCTTTTATATATACAAAAGCAAAGTTATATATTCTGTGCCTATCCCATTTAGAACGTACTAATTGCTCAAAGAATAAATTCATTAACCGCTGTGAATTATCATTTATATCCCATAAGCGCATTATTTTTTTTAAATCTGCAAATGCCTTTTTTTCATCAATGAAATCGAAATACATATTGACAAATAGCTCCACGAAGAATGTAACGTTTGAGACTGACCTAATAAACATCAGTAGCAAAAGCCTGTTGTTATTTCTTAAGGTGCCGTATATCTTTCCCCTTTGGCAGACTCAGTTTTAGTGGGTAAATACGTTATCCTGATTTTGTTTAGATTTTTATTCCTTTATATACATAAATAGGTTTCATTGTTCCTCTTTCGCCATTTTCGCCAAGACAAAAGGTAAAATCTTTATTAACAAAATAAGTAGCCGGAAATAAACCATCACGTCTATTTTCAAGATAAGATAAAAAATTTTTTAAAGAAGATAAATATAGCTGCATATTCTTTCCTTTTCCATCAACTAGTATATAACCCTGTATATTTATATCCATATCAAGATGGCGAATATCCATTGCTCCTTGGGGCGCCATGTATTGATTCCACAACGGACCATGGGTTTGCATATCTTGTTTTATAAAAGGCTTTCTAAAATTATGAATAATCGCTTTTCTAATTTCAACTGCCTTATTGTTCTCAATTTCAATATCAAAAAACTTGGTATATGTCGAAAATAATATGTTCATATGTTAATGCCATATGTCAAAAATACGTGTCTGTCTGCAATTATATCTTTTTATTCGTTGAAGCTCATCAAATGGGACTGTACCTATGATAACCATAGCTATGGTATTCAAATTCGATATAAAATACCTTCTAGTGTGTTGCAATGCGTTCGTTTATTGTAAAAGTAGAAGATCAACAGCCCGTAACCTAGTGATTTAAGCGATTAACTGTGGCTTTGATATAATGCGTCTAAAATATATCGTAATTGTTTGACATCTAATTGACCGGGTGCTGATGCATTTTTAGCAGCACCAAAGGTCATTGCTGAGCCAAATGTTGAACCTGCTATACGGCTAACAGCACCAAGACCGGCCATCGACATGGTAATAATGGGTTTTGTGGCGTATTTTTCGTTCATTTCAGTTGTTGCAGCAAGCAAGGTTAACACATCATTAGTTGTTTGTGGCATGACGGCAATTTTAGGTATATCGGCACCAAGGTCTTGCATCTTTCTTAATCGATAGATGATATCGCTTTTAGCGGGTGTTTTTTCAAAATCATGGTTTGATGCAACAACAAATACTTGGTTTTTGTGTGCAACAGTAATCATATCTTTTACGTAATCATCGCCAATAAATAATTCGACATCAATCAAATCGACAAGTCCACTACAAGCCATTTCTTTGTTTAATTCAATATATGATGTTAATGGCCATGGTTTGACACCACCTTCATTTGCGGTTCTAAAGGTGAATAAAAGAGGTTTATTCGGTAATAAATCGCCTATTGTCTTTGCCATCTCTTTTACTGCATTGATATTATCAACGTTCGTAAAGTGATCAACACGCCACTCTAAAACATCAAAATCAATAGATTGTAAAAACTTAACTTCATCAATTAATTCCGCTTTAGTTTTACCGACAATTGGCACAATAATTTTGGGCGCGCCCAAACCGATCTTAAGTTGTTTGATAGTGACTGTTTTCATTTTATATCCTGTTAATCGTCGATGCGTTTATTATAGGGTTTTATTTTATGGGTTATATCAAATAAAACAAAAGAGTAAAAAAAGTTGATGTAATGTAATAACACTTAGTTCAACTAATCATTAAAGCCCATTTGTTCTTTCACATATTCAATAGGGGCATCTTCACCTGTCCAAATTTTTATTTGCGCAGCGCCTTGCCATAACATCATACCTATACCATTTAATGTTTTACAGCCTTGTTGTTCAGCTATTTCGAGTAGTTTTGTTTTACGTGGACTGTAAATACAGTCTGTAACAACAAGATCAGGATTTAACATTGTTGGATCAGTAATTAAGCTTTGTCCTTCTAATGGTTTCATCCCGACACCTGTTGCATTACAAAGAACCGCACTCGTTGCAATTTCTTGGCGTAGCTGATCTTTATCTGCCAGATCGATAACACGCACATGACATTGGGTATTTTGATTCAATTTTTTTGCAACCGCTTCGATCTTGGCATAGCACTCATCTTTTTGGTTAAAGATGGTGATCTGTTTTACACCATCAAGTGCAGCTTGTACCACAATAGCTGTCGCAGCGCCACCCGCACCAAGGATAGTTATTTTTTTTCCTATCACATTAATGTTGGCTTCTTTAAGCATACGCATATAACCCATTCCGTCAGTGTTATAACCAGTTAAAACCCCATTATCATTTGAAATAGTGTTACATGCTCCACTCAATTCGACAGCTGGTGTTAGCTTATCAAGATATTGGCAGACAAGCTGTTTATTAGGCATAGATATCGCACTACCACGTAAACCCAATGCCCGAATTCCTTTAATTGCATCAGGCAGTTTTTCTTGATCAACTTCAAATGCTAAATAAACATAGGGTACATTCAGTTTAGCATAAATGGTATTTTGCATTTGAGGGGATAAACTATGGCGAATAGGGTAAGCCATTAAACCAATTAATAAAAAATGTCCGTCTATATTATTTCTCATTCACCGCACTCCACAATAGCCTTATTTGCCTATAAGGCTTTCTATTTTTAATATTCTTTAGCAACACGCGTTTAGTTTTGTATATTAAAAAGAAGTGAGTATACACTATTGATTGCACTTTCAATATCTATCACCTAAAATAATAAGCTTTGCTTCTCAACTAAGAATCTATTTATGAATACAGTGCTTGATTTGTTCTCGTCAATAAATGCAGTTGTGGTTGCGGTAATTTGTATGTTAATTTTGTCCCTTTGCCGTGTTCATGTCGTTATTAGCTTAATTATTGGTGCATTTGTTGGTGGGCTATTTAGCCATTTATCGTTGAAAGAAACCATTGATGCATTCAATACTGGGATCAGCAATGGGGCAAATATTGCGCTTTCTTATGCGATGTTAGGTGCATTTGCAGTGGCAATATCAAAATCGGGCTTACCTGAATTATTGGCAGATAAAGCGATCAAGCAGCTTACCTCAAGCGATGCGAAAAAACGTATTAAATGGGTTTTGATAGTCATTATTGCGTTAGTTAGTATTTCCTCACAAAATGTTATTCCTATTCATATTGCCTTTATTCCACTTTTAATTCCGCCACTTTTATATGTGATGTCGCGATTACAGCTCGATAGAAGGATGATTGCTTGTATTATGACATTTGGGCTAATTACACCTTATATGTTTTTACCGGTGGGATTTGGGAATATCTTTTTAAATCAAATATTATTAAAAAATATTACTGCATCTGGCATGGATGTTAGCCATGTTAATGTGATGCATGCAATGGCGATTCCAGCGTTAGGTATGTTTATGGGTTTATTATGGGCTATTTTCGTCAGTTATCGTAAGCCCCGAGAATATAAAATTATTCGAGGCGAGGCGAATTTAGATGCGTTAAACAATGTGAATAAACGCTCACTAATTATTTCATTATTAGCCATTGTTCTCTCCTTTACTGTTCAACTTTATACAGGGTCAATGATTTTAGGCGCTTTAATTGGTTTTATTTGTTTTATTGTATCGGGTTCGATTAAATGGGGCGAAGCGGATGGCGTTTTTACTGATGGTATCAAAATGATGGCAATGATCGGTTTTGTGATGATTTCAGCACAAGGTTTTGCCGAAGTATTAAAACAGACTCATGAAATCGAACCACTTGTGATTCATAGCGCGACTTTATTTGCCGGCAATAAAGTAATTGCTGCTTTTGTTATGATGTTGATTGGGCTGATTATTACCTTAGGTATTGGCTCGTCATTTTCGACAGTTCCTATCATTGCTGCAGTTTATGTGCCTCTTTGTGTACAGCTTGGTTTTTCGCCAATTGCAACCGTATGTTTAATTGGCGCATCTGGTGCAATCGGTGATGCAGGATCGCCACCATCAGATACCATTTTAGCCACTTCTTCAGGGCTAAATCATGATGGGCAACATGACCATATTCGCGATAGCGTTATCCCAACATTTACCCATTTTAATATTCCGTTATTTATTGCCGGTTGGGTTGGATCATTAATTTTATAATCAGCATATTGTTGAATTTAGGTCACTATCATTATGAATAATCGATCACATCAAAATATTCGAGCTATTTGTGCACAAACTATTTTTAATGTGCTAGAAGAAGGTCAATCATTAAGCGCTACATTGATAACTTTAAATCATAAAATAGCCGATAAAGATAAAGCGTTGGTGCAAGAGATCTGTTTTGGTGTAATGCGAGTATTGCCAGAACTTAATTTTTATATTCACACCTTAATGAGTAAAGTGTTAACCGGTAAAAATAGAATTTTGCACTATCTATTGTTAGTGGGAATTTACCAGATTCTTTATACCCGAATTCCAGAACATGCCGCAGTTGGCGAAACAGTGAATGCTGTTAACACACTGAAAAAGACACAACTTAAGGGGGTAATCAATGGCGTATTACGCGAATTTTTACGCCAGCAAACCTCATTACAACAAAAATTTACGCAAGATAACAAACAACAAAACCAGCAATCATTACACCCAAGTTGGCTGTTAGCTCGCCTTAAACAAGCCTATCCACAGCAGTGGCAGGCTATTGTCAATGCTAATAATCAAAAGCCACCAATGTGGTTACGGGTTAATCTTAATCGATATACAGTCACTGAGTACCAACAATTACTTGCTGAGCAACAAATTGAGTCTGACACCTTTGCTGAGCTACCTAGTGCACTGCGATTATTCTCGCCTGTGAATGTGACTAAATTACCATATTTTGATAATGGTGCTGTTACGGTACAAGATCTGTCTGCTCAATATGCAGCTTATTTGTTAGCACCACAAAATGGCGAGTATATTTTGGATATGTGCGCAGCACCTGGTGGTAAAACCACACATATTTTAGAAGTTGCCCCAAAAGCACAAGTTTTAGCCGTTGATGTTGATCCTAGCCGAGTTAAGCGCATTCACGAAAACTTAACACGCTTAAACCTACATGCCGAAGTTAAAGTTGGCGATGGATTAACCCCAGAACAATGGTGTGAAGGACAACAATTTGATCGCATTTTGCTTGATGCCCCTTGCTCGGCAACTGGCGTTATTCGCCGACATCCAGATATAAAATGGCTAAGAAGAGATAGCGATATAGCACAATTAACTGCATTGCAATATGCGATTTTAAATAACATTTGGGCATATTTAAAAACAGGTGGTACTTTGGTGTATGCCACTTGTTCCATTCTACCAGATGAAAATAAATTACAAATAGAGCGTTTTTTACAAGAAAACACCCGCGCTAAATTACAAGGTGATCTTAAACAATTTTTACCTACTGAAAATGGTGGTGATGGCTTTTTCTATGCAGTATTAAAGAAAGTGTAATTAATTTGCTTGTGTTTAATTAAGTAAGTCTATTGTTATTTATCAATTGGTGACTATAAATAGACTAGCTCAAACTATACTTTATTTTGTCAAAAAGTTTCAGGTAACATGGTGTTTTAGTATAAAAGCAAGTAGAAAAATAACGAAAGCCTAACTTGGACAATCTGTAGTAGTTATGGTAAATTTTGGGCTTGTTTTATGTTCTGAAGACTTTCTAATATGGCTTACACGCTCACCTACAATGATTTACCTGAAAATATCCAACATTGGCAAGGATTACCACTTTCATTAAATGGTTGTGAAGTGGTTCCTTTAGATTATAATGCAGGTAAAACAGGTTGGATTATTTATGGTAAAAAATTAAATAAAACAGTCTTATCAAAATTCCAAGATCAACTTGCTATGCCTATGGTGATTGTATCATCATGGAAAATCAAAACCTATCAGATTGTTCGCATTGCCGGTGTCATGCCCAAAAAAGCTAAAAGTATTGCATTAACATTAGGTATCGATGTTTCGCCAATTGACAATTTACCTACACTCCATTCCCCAGGTTTATTGGTAATGGATATGGATTCAACGGCGATTAAGCTAGAATGTATTGATGAATTGGCTAAATTGTATGGTGTCGGGCAGCAAGTTGCGACCTTGACCGAACAAGCGATGCGTGGAGAACTTGACTTCGCAACGAGTTTGCGCAAACGTGTGGCAACGTTAAAAGGTGCACATCAGGATCTTTTACAGCAAGTAAAAGACAACTTACCCCTTACGCCTGGGTTGACCTATTTAGTAAAAGAATTGCACAAAAAAAATTGGCATGTTGCTATTGTGTCGGGTGGTTTTACCTATTTTGCTGATCACTTGAAGCAAAAATTAAAATTAGTTGATGCCTATGCCAATGAGTTAGAAATTAAACATGGCAAGTTAACCGGTAAAGTGAATGGCCAAATTGTTGATGCAAAATATAAAGCAAGGACATTACAACAATTAGCAACAACACTCAATATCCCCATTGAACAAACGGTGGCAATTGGTGATGGAGCCAATGATTTAATGATGATTCGTATAGCGGGTTTAGGCGTTGCCTATCATGGCAAACCCAAAGTGCTTGAAAAGGCAAGAATCAGTATTAATTATGCTGATTTAACGGGTTTATGGTGCATTTTATCAACCAGTTTATTAAGTGAAGGTTAGGAGATTAAATTGGCAAAAGCGGTAAAGCGAGCTTATGTTTGTAATGATTGTGGCGCAGACTATCCGCGTTGGCAAGGGCAATGTAGCTCATGTCATGCTTGGAACACCATTACCGAAGTTAGGCTTGCTAGCGCATCATCGCGTAATGACCGATTAACGGGGTATGCGGGTAGTGGTGCTGGGCAGGCTAAAATTCAAAAATTATCCGAAATCAGTTTAGAGGCACTACCAAGATTTTCAACGGGTTTTTCAGAATTTGATCGTGTGCTTGGTGGTGGCGTCGTACCGGGTAGTGCGATTTTAATTGGGGGAAATCCTGGTGCAGGTAAAAGTACGTTGTTACTGCAAACCATGAGTAAGCTCTCATCACAAATGAATACACTTTATGTTACAGGTGAAGAATCACTTCAACAAGTTGCGATGCGTGCACATCGCTTGGGTTTACCTGCTGATAATATCAATATGCTGTCCGAAACAAGCATTGAGCAAATTTGCCTGCTTGCCGAACAGTCACAACCTAAACTTATGGTAATTGACTCTATTCAAGTGATGCACCTTACTGATATTCAATCTTCCCCCGGTAGTGTTGCACAAGTTCGCGAAACAGCTGCCTATTTAACGCGGTTTGCTAAAACGAAAGGAATTGCCATTATTATGGTTGGGCATGTAACCAAAGATGGTTCACTAGCTGGGCCAAAAGTGCTTGAGCACTGTATTGACTGTTCAATTTTATTAGATGGTGATGCTGATTCTCGTTTTAGAACGCTACGCAGTCATAAAAATCGCTTTGGAGCAGTGAATGAACTGGGCGTGTTTGCTATGACAGAACAAGGTCTAAAAGAGGTTAGTAATCCATCAGCAATTTTTTTAAGCCGTGGTGATGAGATGCTACCAGGTAGTTCGGTTATGGTATTGTGGGAAGGTACCCGACCATTACTGGTTGAAATACAAGCACTTGTCGATCACTCTATGTATGGTAATCCAAGACGTGTAACGGTTGGATTAGATCAAAATCGACTAGCATTATTGCTTGCGGTATTGCACCGGCATGGCGGATTACAAATGGCCGATCAAGATATTTTTGTAAATGTTGTAGGGGGCGTTAAAGTTACTGAAACTAGTGCTGACTTAGCATTGATAGCAGCGCTGGTTTCGAGTTTTCGCAATCGTCCACTACCACAAGATGTTGTTATCTTTGGTGAGATTGGTCTTGGTGGCGAAATTCGACCGGTACCAAGTGGGCAAGAACGGATCTCTGAAGCGGCTAAGCATGGTTTTAAAAAAGCAATTGTGCCTATCGCCAATATGCCAAAGAAGAAACCCGAAAATATGCAGATTTTTGCCGTTAAAAAAGTTTCTGAAGCGTTAGATATTTTAGGTGATTTTTAAAAACTACCTTAACTATCAATTGTTAAAATTACTCCGCCGAGGATTATCGGCGGATAAGATTGGATGTATTTTCGATTAAATTTACGACTAACCTTATTTTTAATAACAAATTTCATAGCAAGGTTGATAAGCACTTCCCCCTGGTAATTTCATTCGGTCTTGTTTAACAAAACTACGCAATAAATTATCAAGTTGCTGCATAATTTCAATATCACCTTGTAATTTATATCGACCATGTTCGCTAATTTGTTTCATACCAAACTCTTTTACGTTACCAGCAACAATACCAGAAAACGCACGGCGCAAATCAGCGGCTAATAGTTCCACTGGTTGATCTCGATGAAGATTTAATGACGCCATATTGGCGTGCGTTGGCTCAAAAGGATGTTGTAGCGATTCATCAATTTTCAGTAGCCAATTAAACCCATAAGCATCGCCGGTTTTTAAGCGTGAAGATTTAACATGTTTAACGCCATCTTTCATAATACGTGCCACTTGTTCGGGCGAGTCGATCACGATTTGGTAAAGCTTGGTTGCCTCATCACCTAATGTGCTACGAATAAAATTATCTATTGATGCAAAATAGTCCTCGCATTCTTTAGGTCCTGTCAAGATAAGAGGAAGTGTTTGATGCTGATTGGCTGGGTTTAATAAAATACCCAGAATATAAAGTAACTCCTCGGCAGTACCTGGTCCACCAGGAAAAATGATAATGCCATGTGCCATGCGCACAAAAGCTTCAAGGCGTTTTTCGATATCAGGCATAATGATTAGTTCATTCACTAGCGCATTAGGCGGTTCCGCTGCAATAATTGATGGTTCGGTCATACCAATAAAGCGGCTGTCTTTATAGCGCTGCTGAGCATGACCAACAGCTGCTCCTTTCATTGGTGCCTCCATCACACCAGGACCACAACCGGTACAAATGTTCAGCTCACGTAAGCCCAATTGCATTCCCACTTGGCGAGCATAATAATATTCGTTTTCGTTAATGGAATGCCCACCCCAGCAGACAACTAAATTGGGTTCTTCCCCCACATGGAGTGCATTGGCATTACGTAAAATTGAAAAAACCAAGTTTGTAATATAAAACGAATGATCTCTTTCAAATTTGATATTAGAGATAAGCTCTTTAACAGCGCTGATTTGACTATTTAAAAAAAGGATATCACGTAATACAGCAAACAAATTGGCTTGGATCGAACGAATAATTCGCCCATCAACAAAAGCGCTTTCTGGTGCATTAACTAATTCTAATTTAACGCCACGCTCTTTACTAATGACATTAATTTCGAAAGACTGGAATCTATCTAATAGATCTTTTGTATTATCAGTCTTAATTCCAGCATTAAGCGTGGCCAATGAACAATTTCTAAACAATTTATAAAGCTCGCTATTGGCTGATTTTTTTAAAATATCGACTTCAGCTTGAGCAAGTAAATCCATGGATCCGAATGGGCTAATATGGGTGATCATTACAACCTCCATTTGTTGTTTTTATCGACAAGGCGACCATTATATACTCAAACTGATTGAATAAGTAAAGTTGATAACTTCAATAACTTCAAAGTTGATTGATATTTTTAATATGATTAGAATTATGTTTTTTTGATAACTTCTCTTGATAGTGGATTAAAAGATAAGATTGATATCTCAAAAATAATATTTAATAATAATCAATGAATTAATTAATGAGAGTGATTTGTGAAGAATGATTTTTGTTTATTAAAAGGAACAGTCAGTTGTTTAACGGTAAGCCAAAATAACCAAGAAACTGACACTAAGCTGACGGCGACGGATCGAATAGAAAAAGATCTTTATGCGGTGTTTTGTTCAATTATAGCATTTATTTGCTTTTTTATTTGTTGCCGCCCACCTTTAAAAGGGCAACACTTTTGTTGCCATATCGGCAATAAAAAAGTAGAGGGAAGACTTAACACGATTGGTTTTAATGATGGCGATTATGTTGAAATGCTTGTTAAGCCACAAAAAAATGATGTTTACCAGCCTTATGCAGTACGAATTCCAAAACAACATGCGATAATTTTCCCGCAAAATATTGGTTTAACAACGTTCGCACTTTTAAAAGTTAGTTTTATTTTGATGACGATATTTGCCGTTGTTATCCTGCTTTTTTTGTTAATTATTGAACTATTTAACGGTTGTTCATTAAATTATATTTTTAACATATTTAAATACAGTTTTTTGGGTTGGATCATTGCAATTATTGCTGCTTTTTTGATGGGTGGAGGAGGATACTCTTTTATTTCCAATCAAATTTATGCCTGTTTGGGGTATGAAAAACCGTGGAAATATGATTCTGAAAAAGAAAAGGAACGCTTTAAAAAATTGTATCGAATCAATGACCCTGAAATATTTAACGATCCACAGACCCCTGACTTTGAAAAGTTAAAAAAATTTAAAGCATTAACAGATTACTACTGTAGAACGCCAACTTTACCTAATTGGGTTAAAGTCATTGATGAACGAAACAAAAAATAACAAATAATTGAACAGATAAATATAAGGAATAAAAAATATGGAACAGAATATAGGCGATAACCATTATTACCAAATTATTACTGGTTATATCACCGATCTGGAGGTCTATGACACGCAAGAAAGTTATCTTAATGCTCGCAAACTAGCTGGACGCCCTGATGTCAATTTACTCACAATAGGGCATTTAGATTTAGTTTCTATGGCTAATAGTATGAAAATAAATGCAGCAAAAATTCAAAACATTGATTACGATACAGCCGATATTGAGCAGTATTTTTGCTGTAAATTAGGTGATAAGGTGATTGAAGGCGCATTTTGTCGAACCTTTTTTAATGAGGGAGACTACGTGGAGGCGGTTGTTGATCCACTAGCTGGTGGAAGCTATTTTGCTTATGCATTACGCCGTCCTGCCGATAAGCTTTTATGGTTACATCCTTATGCAACAGAGGGAACAGAAGCTGGCAATTCAAAACTAAATATACCTATTTTACCGCGCATTTTCTTTATTGGTGCTGGAGGATTGGGGGTATTTACTTTCTTTTATTTTGTAGTAATGGCCTTTTCTAAAAATGATTTTTCGCTACTTCTTATGGCTGCTATGGGATTATTATTTCTTTTACCTGGTTATCTAGTCTTTTCTGCATTAAAAAAATCAAAATCCGGTTCTGCTATTGCTGATAAGATTTTTGCGACTTTGGGGTATAGTAATCCTAAAACGTTTGATATTGAAAAAGAATATAATGTTTTTGTCGACAAATTATTCGATTTATATAAACAATATTGTGAAAATCACAATGGATATTTAGCGACTGATGAAGATACATATAATGAGTTTATTGATCATTATATACATCAGCAATCAGAAGATGATTCTCAGGAAGATATATTACTAAAACAATATTTACGTCAAACCAAAAAAATAGACGGGATTCAATGGGCATTCTTTTATGTTAATACGCCAGCCATCCCTAGCTATATTAACGTTATTCATACCGAAAACCACGATGACAGCCATGGGCAATAATGGTTAGTTGTTGAGTGTTTTATTCAGTTCTGGAAACAAAAACACGGGCAAAATCCCGTGTTTGTCATTAGTTATGTTTGATCTGCTCTATTGGTTCTTAACCAATTTCCTCAATTCGTCTACCCCAGAGCTGATAGCTGTATTCTCATAATATTTTGCCATTTTATCCATCAGCGCTTCCTGACAACCATTCAGATCGGTATAGAAGGAGCGAATCTGTTATTCTTGGTTATCATTTGCGTCTAGTGGTTCATAGCTATCTGGGGCGGTGAAGATAAAGAAATTAATCAAGCTATAATAGTACCTACTACTTAAACTTTATAATTTCTATATTATTATTTTAAATATTTACGATTTTCCATAATATGATTATTATCATTCCATATTCTTAATTCATAAAAATGCTCTGTTGGTAAAATTGAAAACCCAAAAGAGTTATTTATGGCAACTAGCAAACACTCTAGCTTCTTGTTACTATTCTTTACTTTCATATTCCAAAATAATGTTGGATTTTGCTTAATATTATTAATATGCAATTTTAAATAATAATATGTATTACAAGTTATAATTTGGAAAGCTACTAAATCATTATTATTAATACTACTCAAAAAATCACAAAATCGGTTAAATAATAAATTTTCATTTACTGATAAATCAACAAGCTGATATTCAATCTTATCAATAAATTTTGACAAAAAAACATTATAATTATGCGATTGAAACGTTATTGAATCACTATCAATCCGTAATTTATTTGAGATATTTTGAACAATTGCCTTTTTTTCTTTTTCAATAACTGATAATTTCAATTTTTCTTGTAAATATAATGACATTATTTTCTGCCTTTAGCATTTGTAATTCTCTTCATATTTTTAGGAGTATGTACACCATGTTGATTATACTTTACTTTTATTGGAAAGGATCACTTTGCCATAAATACGGCATGATCAATTCAATTTTTTATAAATAGTGACAAAAATACGGCGGTATGCAACACGCAGATATCAAAGGTTTAAAAGAATTCTAAGCGAAACATCGTAAACTTAAACTAGTTTGCTGAACTAAGTTTAAAATAATAGCTTCAGCAAAAAATCATAAAAAGTTGTAGTGCCCATCTATGCAAGTAAAAATTGGGCAGAAGAGCTACAAGCCACTCAATCTATCTACCCAACAAAAATAGCCTCATTTTTGGACAAGTTAATAAATAACATTGATTATATTGTATTTTTATATCTGCTTTTTGCAAAAGCACAACTCACCCCCATCTCACCAATCAAATCGCACCAACAATACGATGTGGCATATATTGATCTTCTAAATATATGATATCTTCTTTCGATAATGAGATCTTCAGTGAGCCAACAGCATCATCTAGATACTTGGTTTTAGTTGCGCCAATAATTGGTGAGGTGATCCCCTTAGCAAATTGCCAAGCTAACGCTATTTGAGTCATTGTTACACCATATTTTTTGGCAAGTTCATTGACTCTTTGCACAATAATAGCATCCATTTTTTGCGTGCTATCATATTTGGCGATAGCAACCTGATCGGTTTTACTGCGTAATGTATTAGCTTGCCATTCTAAACGAGTAAGCCTACCAGCAGCCAGAGGACTATATGGCGTTAAGGAGACGTTAAATTGTTGGCAGATAGGAATTAACTCTCGCTCATCTTCTCGATAAAGTAAGTTATAGTGATTTTGCATCGAAACAAAAGGTGTCCAATCATTTTGTTTAGCCACAAGTTGCATGTTATAAAATTGATAACCATACATAGCGGAAGCGCCTAATGCTCTCACTTTGCCTGCTTTGACAAGATTATGTAATGCCTCCATTGTTTCTTCTATTGGTGTTGTATAATCAAAACGATGAATGATATATAAATCTATATAGTCAGTATCAAGTCGTTTAAGAGAGCCATTAATTTCTCTTTCAATAGCTGCTTTGGAAAGATGTCCCTCATTAAAATAGACTTTAGTTGCAAGGATAACTTTTTCGCGGGCTATGTTTTTTTTAATTGCTCTCCCTAAATATTCTTCGCTTGTACCGGCTGAATAAGTATTTGCTGTATCAATAAAATTAATACCTAAATCTAGCGCATGTTTGATAATTGCTTCACTCTGGTCAGGATTAAGTGTCCATGCATGCATTTTACTGGCAGGATCACCAAAGCTCATACACCCTAAACAAATACGAGATACTTGAATATTAGAATTGCCAAGTTGTAGATATTCCATAAAATCCTCTCTTGCTAATTAATGAATTCGAATAAACTTTATACTTCTAATAAGCCAATAACCCTCTATTGCTGAGTTTATTGTAAACGCTATATTCGTTGAGATAAATAAGGTATTAGTTGATAGTATCATGAATTAAATTCATTGATAGTAAGCTCATGCATAATTTTAAGTTATAAAATTACTTTTAGATTATCAATCAACGTGCTAAATATAAGCATTAGATACTGGAGGAACCATATTAATAAATATTTAATGTAATAGACCTGAAATATAGCATTTCACAATACTTGAGCAAAGCAATATAATTCAGCTAGCTAATTTAGTCTAAAAATAGATGAGATTATTTATGAGAAAATAAAAAAGGCGCACAATGTGCGCCTTTTTTACTGATGATAAAGCGCATCAATAGCTGCGCTTTATGGTAGCAAGTTAAATTACTTAATAACTTTAGCAACAACACCAGCACCAACAGTACGACCACCTTCACGAATCGCAAAACGTAAACCTTCTGCCATCGCAATTGGGTGAATTAATGATACTGTCATTTTGATGTTATCACCAGGCATTACCATTTCTACACCTTCTGGTAATTCGATAGTACCTGTTACGTCAGTTGTACGGAAGTAGAACTGTGGACGGTAACCTT